>JBDKJI010000027.1:0-14491 GCA_039796655.1 Chlamydiota bacterium
GCCTCAGACATCAAATGCTCAAGCTCTTTTGGCTGGGCAATCTCCACCTGAAATAGCCAATCATGAGGCGCCTCGTGGGCAATGAGAGCATTAGGGTGCGCTTTGAGAGCGTCGTGCACAGCCAAAATCGTCCCAGAAACCGGGGCATAAATATCAGCCGCCGCCTTGGTCGACTCCAACACAACAACCTCTTCTCCCGCTTTCACTTTGCGTCCGACCATCGGCAACTCAATGTGGACAATCTCGCCGAGTTCTTTTTTTGCAAAATCGGTGATACCCACCGTTCCCCGCTTCCCCTCAATCGAGATCCACTCATGAGAATCGGTGTAGTGTTTCACTCTTCTTCCTCTCGCACAAGGCGCAGTGTCCCCCACGTGGCCGGATGCTGCTCAATCACATATTCTTCTGAAGAGACGGCAAAATGCTGCGGAGCTCCTTTAGGGCGATTGATTCGATATGTGAATCCAAGTCTCGAGGCGCTTAAAGGATCATAGCCGTGGAGACAATCAGAGGGAATTTCGATGGAGAGCGTGTAGCGATCTTTCTTCACATCAGGTTTAACGACGAGATCCTCGGGATGGCAGAGCCGATGTGTGTCGTCGCTGCGGAACCTTGTAATCTCTCTACCGCAAAAATGTTGGACAGGAGCGGGAAAGAACACAAAGTGATGGCAAAACCGAGAGATCGTCCCCTTCGTCTTGAGGTCTCTTGTATCGCAAAATAACTCGACGCTATCCCCTTTGCGAAAGTCAGATTCAGCCACGCCTTGGAAAGGAGCTTCCACTTCGATGTGGAACGCAAGCTTGTCGACAGACCAACCCGCATACACCTTAGCAAAGGGCGTTTCACCCAGAAGATCGCTCGTATCGGGGAGCAAATACCCTTTTTCTGCCTTCAGCGCTTTGCGCAAGTAGTGGCAGTCGGCGACCACACCGAAAAATTGCACGGGAGAAAAAGAAGGGGTGTCTTCAAAAAAACTCATTGTTTTTCTCCTTTCATGTGCTCAATGAGCATATGAGCCATATGTCGTTTTGCATCTTCACGGACCAGAGCACGCCCTACAGCCTTCGCAGAACCGCTACCATCGGCTGCTTCTCTTTTGACAACTTTAAAAAACATGAACCCGTCCGCCGCTATTTCGATCGGCTCCGACCAGCTTTGCTCAGCGATTGAAAATGGTGCATCTCTCAGCATATCAGATCGACACACGTCTGTTTCTTGCCGCGTCATCAAAAATTGCCGCACCAAAGGATCAGTTTCTTCAGTCACAAGCCAAGGAGACCTCTCGCCCATCTCCACAATGCTTACTCTGGCCTTAGCGGTCAGCTCGGCAAGATAGCCATCGGGCAGCTTTTCTTGCATCCGCTTTTCAAGGGCTTTTGCAAACACGTTTCTTTCTTTGACTTCTTGCAAAGACAAAATCTTCTTCGGCTCCAACCGTTCGACTCGGCTGATCGACAAATAGGGTCCATTGCCGAAATGAACTAGCTCTTCTTTTGCACCCTCATCACCGTTCGACGCTTTCTCTAATAGACCAGCTAGTTTTTTGCCATCGGCGATATCGTTCCACGACACGCCCATCTTAGACACATGGACGGTTCTCTCTTTCGGCGTTTGTCCCTTGAGATGGAGTAAGACCCAGTCCGGATGGCCATCGACCCAGGCGCCTCGAGCCAAACGATCAGCGCGTGCCTTGTCAGAACTAGGAAGACCCTGCACAACTTGCACTCTACGCTCGCCTTGTTCCGTGAGATTCAATCCAGGTATCTCGAGGCAAAGACGACTCCAACCTTCATCCGACATTTGCCACCCAAGCACCTCACCAAGCGGCACTCGCTGCAACAACTCCTCTCTCGATAACACAGCCAAGTCGACACGAAACGTCGACTGCACTAACTCAGCTGTTTTTTTCTCTACCTCGTCGATGCCACGCAGACGCCCAGGCACCTGATACAGCTTATGATCCTCAAACAGCGCCTCAGTGTAGAGGCGGAGCAAAGCAAAGTCCTTCGCAGACGTCACTACCATGGCATCTGGCCACGTGTATAGATCGATCTTTGCTTTCTCGGCAGCAAACTGTTCGATCTCTTTGCCGACGAGCCGATCGACGAGTGTCGCATCGCCCACGTGATTTAAAAAGCGGCGGAACAAAGTAATTTTGCGCCATGTCTCAATCGCACTTTTCTCATCAAGCCCGATAGAGCGCACATGGTCGCGCAAAGAAAAAGGGGTTCCCTTCAGAGAGCGCGTCGCCTCATGAAATTGTCGGTAGAGATCGGCCTTCGCTTCGGCGTTAGACACCCTCAAACCCATCTGCTCGGCAGATTCGGCGCCATTGAAGATGCACTTAGCGACAAGCCCGAGAAACTCAGGGCCAAACCAGTCTGCCAAAGAGTGAAAGCCGCCCAATGCCACATCAGTCGTCAATAGCCGTGGATCTTTGCGCAAATCGGGATTCCGATCAGCCATAAATCGCAGCCACTCTCGAACCCAACCTGGAGGACATTTTCTTTCGCAAAGATACAGTTTGGCCATGACCTCAAACGTCGCAGGTGAGTCGTCATCCATCGTCCGAAGCGCCATCAAGGTCGGCTCGAGTTCAGGACTCAGTTCACTCCACAGAGCATGCATCGACACTTGAGCATCTTCGGTATGAACATAGGGGCGATAGGAGGCGAGGCGCTTGTGCCTTTCTTCCAAACCAGGTCGCACATCATCGAAATAGGCTGACACTAATTCTTTGCCAAGAGAAGACGCGAGAAATTCTTTTTCAACAACACCATCATCGCACATGTTCGGCGCACTCGCACTTCTGGCAATGTATTGGATCATGTTCCTCATTTCAGAGGCATGGATCGACGAGCCCCCCGCTGTCTGTCCCAAAATGGGGTCTTCCGGCATCTGCGTATCATACAAAGCGCTGAAGGTGCCGAAAAAAACAAACGAAAACACGACGATGCACGTGACGAAGAGGAAGAAGAACCGTTGATGCTTTCGAAAAAACTCAAGCATAGAGGCCTCGCAGAGCATGACGGTATCATAACGAACATTTTTAAGTCTATATATTGATTGCATTCGCTCCCGCTGGAAGCGGGAGCGACAATATAGCGGTTACTGAAATATACCTCTCGTGACTCAAAAATTGGTTTTGGGCAACGCGAAAGATCCCTCGGTTGGAATTCCAAGAAGGGAGGCTGTATTCATGCAATACAGCTCCCCTTCTTCGAATTGCAACCCCGGGTCTTTGGCGCAGCCGAAAATCCAATTTTTGAGTCACGAGAGGTATAGACCTCTGGTGATAAGATAAATCCCGGCGATCGCGCACATTGCTAGCCATTTCTTTCTCCGGTCATTGCTTTTCCATGAAACTTGAATAAACTCAACCGTATGGAGCAGAGCAAAACCCAGTATTGGCACGGCAACGACAAAGAAAGCCAACTTCCAAATGAGCATTTTCCAGGCTTCCATGATCAAACTCCGAACAAAAAATTACCCCAAGAATTTATTTTTAGCCCATAACTTTTTGGTGGATCCTGTTTTTTGCAATTTTTCAACCCCTCTCGGTATACCGGCACCGCACGTTTTAAGGCTCTCAAACAGTTGTTAAAATATGCAGATACTGATATATCGCAGTCCCTCTACTTTATCAGAAATCTTTTGAGGTGAAATCTGAGCTCAGAATTGAAAATTATTGCGATAAAGTGCCTTGGAACGCTGTTTGTAACCCCCGTCATGGGGTATGTGATGATGGTGTGCACTGAGAAGTTCGAAAAGCTGTGGAAAACAAACAATCGAAAAAAAAGATGGTTGGCGTCATGCGGAATGTTTTTAATATTGGCCGGTATCGGCGGTTGGCTTATGTAGGAATAACCTGGACCTGTATTTTGAGCTTCGCTCCACAAAATGCAATTTGCGTGGAGATGGAAACAGCTAGGTTGGTCATCAATATTCTAGCTCCATTCAACCCAACTACTTCTGATTCTCTGATCAATCAATTCAATGAAATTTAAAAATCTATTATATTCTCTTCAAAACCCATTGACGAAGGAAGAAAATTTTTACAATTGTTTATTGATGAAATTAATCTGAAATACGGTTTCAACTTGACTCTTCTGGAAGCATGTAAATTAGTACGAGACAACATGCATCTCTTAGATCTCCCTACAGAAGCTAGAAATGTTATGATCTCCACCATCCAACTGATGAAATCTTCTTTTGACGAATTGGAAGATCAACCGCATATTTTGGAACAAATGCAACCCAAAGAAGTTCTCAGTTTGTATTGGCCTTGGGAGTGGAATTGGTTTGGTTTAAATAAACCAAAACACAAGAAAATAAGAATCAAAACAATTTCACACCTCAAACACATTCTTCGCCTTCATTAGCAGCAATCGATCTACCTAGTAATTGTTATGTTGGTGGCTGTGAAATATTAGCCGGAGCCCTCGTCTTTATTTTGCCTATTCCAGGAGCTGCCTGGCTTGGGGGCGTCATGATCGGAGACGGTACCAGAAGGGTGATTGACGGAGTCGTTCAACTCGGCGATGAAAGAAGAATGGATCCAAATCACGTTCCGTCGCCTTTTCAAGACCCCGGTTATACCATTTATGAAAAATAATCTTTAGTTTTTCATAAAAGGTATTAATACGCCCTGGCAAACAGAACTCTTCGGGGACTGTGCTGCCCTGTGAAGATGCACTTACCGCTGCCTTTGTCCCCATCGAGAGGGATGCAGCGAATGGTCACGTTGCGCTCGGCTTTGATCTGGGCTTCGATCTTGGGATCTTCATTCCAATGGCACATGGCAAACCCGCCGCTGATCCTGTTTTCATCGCCAGAAAAGAACGCGTCAAAATCGGTCTTCGAATCGATTTCCACCGTGTGCGCCTTACGAAATCCCAACGCTCTCTGAAACAGCGCCTCATGCATCGCCTCTAAAGCATCGACAATGCCAGTGGTAAGCTGCCCACGCGCCATCGACAGCATATCTTTATGGGGGCGATGGCGCTGACCCAAGCGAAACAGCTCCGACTCGATTTCTTTGGGGCCAATTTCGAGTCGTAAAGGAACGCCTTTCTTAATCC
Source organism: Chlamydiota bacterium (assembly GCA_039796655.1). GTDB lineage: Bacteria > Chlamydiota > Chlamydiia > Chlamydiales > SM23-39 > JBDKJI01. The sequence continues at coordinate 5,085 of JBDKJI010000027.1, forward strand.
AGCTCCACGTCTTCTCGCCGCCCCGCACATCGCGCTTGTCGACGACAACTCGCAGTGGCGCGCCGCGATATGATACTTGTCTGAGCTCATTGGCAAGCGTCTCGACGTAGCCGAGCACGTGGGACGCGGTCTCTTGGTTGTGAATGACAGGGAGCAAAACGATGTGCGCAGGCGCAATCCGCGGCGGAATCACAAGCCCGTCGTCGTCACTATGCGTCATCACTAAAGCACCGATCAGCCGCGTCGTCACACCCCATGAAGTTGTCCACGCATATTCGAGCCCGCCCGCGAGTGTTTGGAACTGGATGCCGCACGACTTGGCAAAGCTCTGCCCGAGGAAGTGGGATGTGCCCGCTTGGAGCGCCTTGCGATCTTGCATCATCGCTTCAACCGTGTAGGTAGCCACAGCGCCAGGAAACCGCTCTGAAGGGGTCTTTTCGCCCCGAATGAACGGGATTGCAAGGACCTCTTTCCCGAATGTCGCGTAGACATCGAGCATCCGCCTCGCCTCAATCTCGGCTTCTTCTTTTGTTGCGTGCGCCGTATGCCCTTCTTGCCACAAAAACTCGGTGGTGCGCAAAAACATCCGCGTCCTCATTTCCCAACGCACGACGTTGCACCATTGGTTGATCAAAAGCGGCAAGTCGCGATACGACTCAATCCATTTTGCAAACGAATGGCCAATGATCATTTCCGATGTGGGGCGAACAATCAGGGGTTCTTCCAACTCGCCCGCTGGAACGAGCTTGCCGCTTGCATCCTTCTCAAGACGATGGTGCGTCACCACAGCGCATTCTTTGGCAAAACCCTCAACGTGCTCTGCTTCTTTTTCGAGGAAGCTCAACGGAATAAATAGGGGGAAATAGGCGTTGACGTGCCCCGTTTCTTTGATTTTGTGATCGAGTAGTCTCTGGATTTCTTCCCACAGCGCATACCCCCACGGTTTAATCACCATGCACCCGCGCACAGGCGCGTGTTCAGCCAAATCGGCCGCTTTTAAGACTTCTTGATACCACTCAGGGTAATTTTCTTCACGCGTGGGCTGAATCGCTGTTCTTGGCTTAGACATGGAAGCGATTTTAGCGCCCCTCACCCCAATTTGTCCACAAACGCTTGTTTAAGTGCATAAGTCACCTGCTGCCTCGCCTCTGTGAGGGGCACATGCGCCAAAAAACCTTCGGTCTCAATCGACTGCCAAATGAGCTTGTCTTGGACGAGCTCTTGGAGAAGACCTATATCGGGCCCGTGAATCGCGATCGTCCCTTGATGCAAATAGCCTTGTTTTTTCTTGCGCTGCGCAGAACCGGCCACTTTACGCCCTTGCCAAACCACGTCGTACTGCGTTGGCTGCGCCATGCAAAAATGGCGACACACTTCGGGCTTGATGGGTGTTGCGGGTAACAGCTGCGCTTGCTTCAGAAAGGATTGCAGCGCAGCGAGCACAACGCTGTTCACAAACCGATAGTTCTCAAGAGGCGTCTCAGAATAGCGGGGGTGCGACGAGGGCATGAGGAACGAAAACGCGAGATCCCATATGTGAAACACAACGCCGCCCCCTGTCGGCCTGCGGGCCATGTCGATGCCGTGACGCGCGAGGGCGTCTAAATTCAAAAATTTATTTGGTTCGATAAAGTAGCCGAACGTCAAAGAGGGCCTTTGCCACTCATATAGGTGCAAGATCGGCTCATTGGCAAGCTGCTCCAGCAAAAGCTCATCTTGAGCCATTACCTCGGACGCCGGCGAGGGGGGCGTGATCAGACATCGGACCATTTTTCAACCGTTTTACTTATAAATACTTATAAAACAAGATTCCATCAAAAAAGAGAACCCAGTATGAGACAAAAGAAGATCGATCATAAAGAACATGTACCAGGGCGTCGAGAAAGATTCTTAACACCCTGAAAATCAATGATCTGTTGAAAAATAGTCGGGAACCGACTAAAATAGATGAGGAGTTTACTATGTTCGACAAGTTCACGAACCGCGCAAAACAGGTCATCAAGCTCGCAAAAAAAGAGGCGCAAAGGCTCAACCATAATTATCTTGGTACAGAACACGTGCTTCTCGGCCTGATGAAACTCGGCCAGGGCATCGCCGTCAATGTGCTGCGCAATCTCAACCTCGACTACGACGCCATTCGACAAGAAGTGGAACGACTTGTCGGATTTGGCCCTGAAATCCAAGTCTATGGTGATCCCGCTCTCACTGGTAAAGTGAAAAAGGTGTTCGAGTTTGCCAACGAAGAAGCGGCCAATTTGAACCACAACTATGTGGGCACCGAACATTTGCTTCTCGCGCTCATCCGCCAAAACGATGGCGTTGCAGCGCAGGTGCTCGAAAATTTGGGCGCCAACCTCAAAGAGGTACGCAAAGAAGTCCTAAAAGAACTCGAGACGTTCAATCTGCAATTGCCTCCCATGGGCCCCACACCAACCACGTCGTCAACAAGCGGCCCGATGCCACAAAATCCATCATCGAAAGGCGCTGCTGACCGCAGTAACGGATCGGCGATTGGAGCGAATGATAAAATGCCGGCGCTGCGCGCCTACGGCCACGATCTGACTGAAATGTGCCGTGAAGGGAAAATGGACCCCGTCATCGGGCGCAAAGATGAAGTGGAAAGGCTCATTTTGATTCTCTGCCGCCGCCGCAAAAACAACCCCGTTCTGATTGGAGAGGCAGGCGTTGGCAAAACGGCCATCGTCGAAGGGCTTGCCCAAGCGATCGTGCAGGGCGATGTCCCCGACAATCTCCGCAAAAAACGGCTGATCTCGCTCGACTTGACCTTGATGATCGCAGGCACCAAATACCGAGGGCAATTTGAAGAGCGGATCAAAGCAGTCATGGACGAAGTGAAGAAAAATGGGAACATCCTCCTCTTCATCGACGAATTGCACACCATTGTCGGCGCCGGCGCAGCAGAAGGGGCCATCGACGCTTCAAACATTTTAAAACCGTCGCTCTCGCGCGGTGAAATTCAGTGCATTGGAGCCACAACGCTCGACGAATTCCGCAAGCACATCGAAAAAGACCCCGCCCTCGAGCGGCGCTTCCAAAAGATCATCGTCCAACCGCCGACCGCCGAAGAGAGCGTGGCGATTTTGCTCGGACTCAAAAGCAAATACGAAGAGCACCACAAGTGCTCCTATACTGACGCATCGGTGAAAGCGGCCGTCGCTTTGTCCGATCGCTACATCTCAGGCAGATTTTTGCCGGACAAGGCAATCGATCTACTCGACGAAGCGGGAGCCAGAGCGCGCATTGCAACAAAACTGCTCCCCTCCCAGTTTTCGGAACTTGAAGCCAAAATTGAAGAGGCGAGAATCGCCAAAGAAGAAGCCATTGGACGGCAAGAATACGAGAAAGCAGCCAAGCTGCGCGACAGCGAGAAAACGCTGCGCGAAGATCTCCAAAAACAAAAAAGTGAGTGGGAATCCCACCGCGACGAACACCAACCGATCGTCGATGAAGAAGACATTGCCCACATTGTCGCCAAACAAACTGGCATCCCACTGACCCGTCTCACGGAAGGCGAGACAGCGAAAGTGCTCAAACTTGAAGAACACCTCAAGACCAAGATCATCGGCCAAGAAGACGCATTGCAAACAGTATGCCGCGCGATCCGCCGTAGTCGAGCCGACATCAAAGACCCGAATAGACCCATTGGAGCTTTCCTCTTTTTGGGACCCACCGGCGTCGGTAAAACGCACCTTGCAAGGCTTTTGGCCTCTCATATGTTTGGCGGCGAAGATGCCCTCATCCAGGTCGACATGTCTGAGTACATGGAAAAGTTCGCCATCAGCCGCATGACGGGATCCCCTCCTGGCTATGTCGGTTACGATGAAGGAGGACAGCTCACCGAACAAGTCAGACGCCGTCCTTATTGCGTCGTCCTCTTTGATGAAGTCGAAAAAGCACACCCCGATGTCATGAACTTGCTCTTGCAAATTTTGGAAGAAGGGCGTTTAACCGACTCTTTGGGTAGAAAGATCGATTTCCGCAATACGATCATCATCATGACATCGAATTTAGGAGCTGACCTCATCCGCAAATCAACCGAAGTTGGATTCCAGGCGCAAGAAAACGCCCTTGACTACGAAGGGATGCGCAAAAAGATTAAAATGTCTGTCAATAAACATTTTAAGCCAGAGTTCTTAAATCGCCTCGACGAGCTCGTTATTTTCCGTATGCTCGACAAAAAGGCGCTGCAACAGGTGGTTGATCTCGAGATCGATAAACTACGCGGTCGCCTCGCGAAAAAACAGATCGCAATCACGCTCGACGATGCGGCGCGCGATTTCCTTGTCGAAAAGGGTTACTTACCCGAAATGGGCGCAAGACCTCTCCGAAGGACCATCGAGCAATACCTCGAAGATCCCCTCGCAGAAAAGCTTTTACAAACGCCGACAGCAGAGCGTAAATATCTTGTGACGCTCAAAGACGGACAAATCACCTTCGTCGATCAAACACCGCCATCACCCATCAGCGAAGATAAAAAGGTAGCGCCCATCGCCGCGGCACCTGTGAAAAACGGGTTTTGATTAGAAAGCCGTGAACCCGGGCCTTAAGGCCCGGGATTGTGTAGATTAGAAAAGGTCTTCTCCTATCCGTTCTTTGAAAATACCCAACCCTTCAACAGCAAGGTTTCCTGCGGATTAGTGATGAGGGGAAAAAAGCCCCCTTCCCAAAAAAAGACATTCAAAGTAGAATCCCCGCTCCAAATAATTAACCTATCTCCCCGCAAAGGGAGAACGAGAGCCAGGAGATCTTATGTCAATGCCACCAGTTCGCAATCCTATACCACCGAGTTTAGCACCAGCCCTAGCACCGACAAGTCTAGTAACCACAGAGACCATTCTGACACAAAATAGTAGAACAGAGGGGTTTAGGGTACAGACATTGATCGTCCAGCGCCTGGGACAACGGATGTACTCACTAATGGTCGACCTGCACGGTCCTACCAAAGGCTTCAAAGAGAAGGTAGTTCAGATCGCGCGTCGTGTTGCAGAGTTCGTGTGCAGAGTTCTGCACATCATCACTTTTGGGTTTGTGCAAATAGGGCGCGAAGCAAAACTCTTGTCATTGACTGCGTCGCATATGAGCCAGCAAATGCAGGCAGCTTTGAGATCTCCAGAAACACCTACCGAGTGGTCTAAAGACCAACAAGCTATTTTCGAAGCGGCAGCCCGTCTCCACGCACGCAACGTTCTCGGTGCATGCCGACAACTGGCAAAGGGCGCCGATCAACCAAGCGTGCCGAATATGGACGAAGTTCTCCGTCAAATCCGCGTCGACGCTGGCATCCCCGCACCAGTCTCCCGCGCTCATGAGGATCCCCATCTTTCAGAGGCAGTAGTAGCAGCAGTGTTGCAAGCGATATTTGGAAACGCGCAGCAGGCAGTAGACGCCGCGATAACGACAGCACCTCCTGAACCAGTCATTCCCGGAACAGCCGATCCGGAAGCGCCGCCAGCTCCTGATGCACCCACATCGGAGGCACATACCACCACCACTCTCACACAACCCACGGGCACGAGAAGAGGAAATCGACGCGACGATCTAATGGCATTTTCCCCTCCAGCAGCCATTCCAGAAGCAGAGCCCGATCCGGAAGCGACCGTCGGCCCCAGACCGCCTTCAGATGAAGAATTGGTACGCTCTCGTGACAGAGCAGAACTCTCCCCAGCACCGGGCATAGACCCTGCCACGCAACGGTCCGGAACTAATGATAATGTCGAAGGTGCAGCACCTGGCACACCGAGCCCACGAGACCCTGCAGCCGAAGCGGTTGCAACTGATCTTGGTGCAGGCGCGGTATCTGATGGTGAAGATGATGATGGCGAAGAAGAAGCCGCAACTGGATTGCCTCACGCAACGACCCCACGAGGTCCTGCAACCGCAGCGGTTGCAGCTGGTCGTGGTGCGGGCGCGGTAGCGGTATCTGATGATGCAGCACACGACACCGACGATGAGACAGGATTCGTGAGTGCTTCAGAAGATGATACGTCAGACCCAGAGCGTTCACCGTCGCCAAATGCCTTTTCCGCTCGACAACCTGAATCTCGAGCACCTCTGTTGCAGCGCACACGCCCTGTCGACGATCCAGAGCGAGAGGCTGCGCGCAGCGTAATTTTGGGCGCAGCCCTAGCTCGCCTGTGGGCTGCCGGCCAACGGGGGCCTTTAGTAGCTGCATCTGGACCGCAAATCGATGGTCATGTGCCCCCTCCAGCAAATATCGAAGGAGGCGTTGCTCCAATGCCACCATTAGTACCACCTGCACCAAGACCCGCACCAGCTCCCCAAACAGCAGCGGCTACCAATCGTAGTTGGGCTGGTGCCCCGCGTTCAATGGCACCATCCTCGGTGCCAGCGCCTGCGACGCCTGGAGCACAAGAACCTAGACCGCCTGCGTCTGCGCCAGCAGTAGCGGGTGCTGCTAGACCATCAGCGCCAGCGCCTGTGACGCCTGGAGCACAAGAACCTAGACCGCCTGCGTCTGCGCCAGCAGTAGCGGGTGCTGCTGCAGCGCCCCCCGCATCAGGCAGCTTTGGCGAGCCAGGTGGGTATCTGGGTTTCGGATTCGGTGGATTAGTTAAACCACCAGTCAATGCCCCACAATCGGCAGCGCCTGTACCAAACCCAGCTGCACCCCAGCAACCACCTGTAGCTTCTGCCCCCCCCGCGCCTAATGCAGAAAGGAGATCTCCAGAGAGCACAGCAAAGCATTCACCACCAATACCTGCCAACCCGCCAGCAGCTCATGCTGCCGATGACGGCGTTCCAACAGCAGGGTCACCTCAATTACCGTCTACACCTCGCAACACAAGCCATGAAGCGGCTGTCGAGGAAGATGCAACTCATGAGGCGGCAATCCACTCGCCACAATCCCAAGAGTTGCAGTTTGTACCGTTACAACCTAGCTCGCCAGAAGCAGCGCCCGCTCCTGTAGCGCAGGCACCTAGAGCAGCGCTATCGGCGGAGGCAGTACCATTTATCGCCGGAGGACAAGGGAGGGCTCAGCCTAGACCACCAGCTCCAGCACAAGCCGCACCGGCCTCTCCAGCTCCAACAGCAGCCCCTGGCAGAGGAGCCGCCGGTAGAGGAACTTCAACTGTTCAAGACCCGCCAGAAGGTGAGAGGGGAGGAAGAGGACGAAAACGGCACTGGTTTAGAAACAAGCCACAAGGCTCATAACCGTGGACCCTAAATCAAAGCCACCTCTTTGAAAACGATGCCAAGCGCGCGGTATACCGCGAGGGATTGAAGAATTGGAAAACGGGCAAGAAGGCTTCTTCAGATTTTCGCTCTAGAGCGAGCGGCCGTACTCTAGAGTACGCCGCAAGCGAAGACGAAGAATCTGAAAAAAGTCGACACTGCCCGCAACCAATTCTTCAGTCACGAGCAGTATAAAGACTACCGCGCAAGCTTGGCTTCCCAGCTTTTGACATGTTCTAGAAAAGCAGCCTTTGATGGATGGCTGGCCAGGAGCTGTAGATTTGATGGATGACTGCTAAAGTGCGCAAGCTTTGCAAGAAGGTGCAAATGGCGCTTGTCGTCACACGCAAATAGAAAAAAGAGCGTGTGAACAGGTAAGTGATCAAGAGCCCCATATTCAATCGGTTTCTTAGGAAATACGACTGCAACAACGTCGAATGATTCAGGCAATAAAAAATCACGTGTGTGAGGCACTGCAATCCCATTTGATAAAGCAGTCGGCATGAGTCGCTCGCGATCGAGAAGTAAGTCCGTGATCACATCAGCATCAAAATGGACATCTTGAGCAATCCGCTCGACTGCCGCTCGAATCACTGCTTCTTTTGTATTGCCCGGCACGTCTGAGTAGACTCCCCCCTTGTGAATGGCCCGATATAAACCAAACTGACGAGTGCCCAACTTGTCTTTTATCATCTCCCCGTCACTGAGCCGCACAAACTGCCCTTCTTGCTTTAAGTTGAGCATCCAATCTTCCACTTCGCTGCGAGAAAAACGATATTGCTGATGAAGGCGGTAGTACGGGATTTTTCCTTCCGAGACCCAACGCCGTAGCGTCGTTTCAGAAACGTTCAATAGTTCGGTCACATCTTTCACGGTCAAATCCACAGCTTCCCTCACGATGATTTGTATACCGCTCGTGATTGAAGAATTGGCTCCGGGCGACGTCGGCTTTGCTTCACATTTTTCGTCTTCATTCGCGGCGTGCTCTAGAGCACGGCCGCTCACTCCAGACCGAAAATTTGAAGCAGCCTCCTCGCCCGTTTTGCAATTCTTCAATCCCTCCCGGTATACTGAAGATGGCGGAAGGATGTTTTTTTAAGCAACGTGAAAGCGTCTCATTTTTTGTCATCCGACAAAAAATTCGACCACTTCTTCTTTTGTCTTGGCTTTGAGAAGTTTTTTGCGCGACTCTGTCTCTTTGATCGACACAGTTAAATGCGAAAGAATCTGAAGGTATTCAGCTTGGCGATTGTCAGGACCACCGATAAGAAACACAATCCGCACAGGCGCCTTATCAAGGGCGTTCCACTCAAGCCCTTTGTCTTGCTGCTGCAAGCCGATGGCAATAAAGAACTCACTGAGACGACTCATCTTTGCATGGGGAATCGCAACCCCCATCCCAATACCTGTCGATACCAAGCTTTCTCGGTGATAAATGGCTTTACGAAACGCTTCTTTGTCGGGTAATTTGCCTTCTTTATGGAGCAGATCGATCAGCGCGTCAATCGCCTCTGTTTGTGACTCTACTTCTAAAAAGGCAACCAACTGAGGATCTATATAATCGGCGATATTCATCATGTTTCTAGATCAGTGCGTGCCGGTATGGCCGAACCCGCCCTCTTGCCTTTCCGTTGCACTCAAGGTTTGCGCTGCCGTAAAGCAAGCCCGCATCACAGGCGCGATCACCATCTGAGCAATCCTCATGCCGTGCGTAATGGTAAAACTTTCTTTACCCAGATTGATTAACAGTACCATCACTTCACCGCGATAGTCGCTGTCAATCGTCCCGGGTGTATTGAGCACCGTGATGCCATGCTTCATCGCGAGGCCGCTGCGCGGTCGAACCTGCACTTCATAACCCACCGGAATTTCTAAACGTAGACCTGTGGGAACCAGAACTTTATCGCCCGGCAATAACATGAGCGGCTGAGACAGATGCGCTAACAGATCGGCGCCCGCTGCGCCGCCCGTAGCATAGCGAGGCAATAGGGATGCATCTTCAATTTGAATGGGTAGAAGGATTTCTTCAGACATGGGCTCGTTCCGCGAGTTTCAATAGCTCTTTTAACCTCTCAGGCACTTTTTTCGCAAGCGCCTGATCATCGCTATCCTGAATATACTCGCGTGCATTGTCGCACATGAAATCTAACAATTTAGATAATGTATTCTTTAACTCATCTCGTTTGACGACA
>JBDKJI010000028.1:0-4092 GCA_039796655.1 Chlamydiota bacterium
GTGAAAGCCAAACACCTGACAACTTCTTTAATACCCGACTGGTCGCTTCACACAGGCTGGCAAATCTTTCTGACCGCCGCTGGGTGGGGTCTTGGCTACTTTGGACAACCCCATATTTTGACGAAATTCATGGGGATTCGCGAAGTGAGCGACATGAGCAAAGCAAAATATGTCGGCATCAGCTGGCAACTGATCGCCTTATCAGCAGCAACTGTTGTTGGCTTAATTGGAATCTACCTATTCCCAAATGGCCTAGACAACCCTGAGCAAGTCATCTTAAACATCGTCAAGACAACGCTACCCCCCTTCTTTGCGGGACTCGTGCTGTGTGCGATCTTGGCTGCGACAACAAACGTAATGGCCGCGCAAATTCTCGTCGTCGCCTCAAATCTATCAGAAGACTTTTATAAGCGCCTATACAAACGCAATGCAACACCGAAAGAACTGCTTTGGGTATCTCGCGCCAGCGTCCTAATCGTCGCTCTCGTCGGCTTTGCGATTGCCTTCTTTAAAGTGACGACAATCTACGCCCTCGTCTTATACTCTTGGTCAGGTCTAGGATCATCGTTCGGGCCTTTATTGCTACTTTCCTTGTATCGCAATAACATCACATGGCAAGGGGCGTTTGCAGGCATTTGCGTAGGCGGCGTTGTAGCTGGTATTTGGCCTTACTTTGACAATCTATGGCACCTCGGGATACCCTCCCTTGTGATCGGGTTTGCACTCAGCATCTTCGCCATCCAAACAGTTTCCTTCTTTACAAAAGAACCTAAAAATATATGACGCATATCTTAATCACTAATGACGACGGCATTCACGCTCCAGGTCTTGCCCACCTCTGGCAGGCAGTTGCAGACATGGCCGACACAACGATTGTCGCCCCCTCCGGAGAAAAATCGGGTAGCGGCCTATCGATCACCTGGGTCAAACCCCTACACCTTCATCAGGTGCCTTGGCAAAGAGGTGTCGCCGCATGGAGCTTAAATGGCACTCCGGCAGACTGCATCAAAATGGGACTCAAAATTGTTTTAGGAGGCAAAAAACCCGATCTCATTGTGTCGGGGGCCAACAAGGGATCCAACTCAGGCAGGACAGTGCTGTACAGCGGCACCGTCGGCGGCATCATCGAAGGGGCGTTGAAAGGCATCCCGGGGATCGCCTTTTCGTTTTGCGACCATATCGTGCCCCCTCTCGAAATCACAGGGCCTATCATCCAGTCGATTGTGCGCCACACCCTGGAACACGCCCTGCCACCCGGCACCTTCTTTAACGTCACCTTCCCCCTCAATACAAAGGAAGGAACGCGCGGAATCAGGTTTGCTAAACAAGGCCTTGGCTACTGGACAGAGGCGCCTGAACAAAGGATCCACCCCGACGGCCTCCCCTACTACTGGCTCGGAGGCAAATGGTCCGCGTTCCCCGAAGACCCTGAAAGCGACGTGGCTCTTTTGGAACAGGGATACGTCACCTGCGTCCCGATCCACGTCAGCCACCTGACCGATATGGCCGCGCTCCAGAAACACGCCCGCCTTTGGGAGGGTGTTTCAAGCTTGTCTTGAACCTTTATTACCTTTTCGAGTATTATTAGCCTTCGTTTTTTGGGCGTATAGCTCAGTTGGTAGAGCGCCTGTCTTACACACAGGTGGTCATAGGTTCGAGTCCTGTTGCGCCCAAAAGTTGCGGGAGTAGTTCAATTGGTTAGAGCGCCGCCCTGTCACGGCGGAAGTTGCGGGTTCGAGCCCCGTCTCCCGCGCATTTTTCCGGTCAAACATTTGACAACTCGATAAGCCTCGGCATATAGTGGCCCCATGCCAGCACATGTTTCCCTTCGAAATCGCATCGTTACGCATCTAGTTAGCTACTGTGGAATGGCAATCGGCGCGTTTTTCGCCGCCCTTGCGATCCGCGTATTTTTAATTCCGAATGAGTTGATCGACGGCGGCGTCGTGGGTATTGCACTGATTTTAGCGCGTCTCTACGGCGACTCGTATCTTTCGATGTTCTTGCTTTTGTTAAACATCCCCTTTGTCTATTTAGCGTGGCGCTTCATCCGGCGCTCGTTTGTAATCCATATGCTCGCTGCGATTTTGTTCTTCGCCTTCTTTTTGCTTGTGCTTGAGACAATTCCACCCTTTGGCGCCGATCCTCTCGAAGCGATCGTCATCGGCGGTGGCATTCTCGGTGCAGGAGCAGGTTTCATCATCCGACACGGCGGCTGCACCGATGGCACCGAGATCTTGGCGATCATGATCAACCGCAGACAAGGATACACAATTGGCCAAGTGATTTTGTTCATCAACATCTTCATCTTTGGCGCCTACGGATGGATCTTCAATGACTGGCACATTGCTCTACGTTCTTTGATGACATACGTCGTCGCCTTTAAAATGATGGACGTAGTCATCGCGGGTATCGAAGAGCTCAAATCGGTGCTCATCATGTGCTCAAAGCCCGACAAATTGAGCCACATTATCACGCACGAACTCGGCCTCGGCCTCACATTCATCAAAGGCAAGGGAGGCTATTCCGGTGAAGACAGAGATATTTTATTCATCATTGTCGAAAGGCTCGATTTAGCTGAGCTCAAAGAAATCGTCCTGCGTGAAGACCCCAGCGCTTTCATTGCGATTGAAAACCTTCATGAAGTAGCCTACGGCAAAACAGCCCGCATCGCTCTGCGCCGCAAAGCCCGTCGCTCATTTACAAAAGGATTCATTGGCGGATAATACCCATGTTTGATGAATTTGCCCAAACACACATGAAACCCCACAAAATCGCGCACCAGCTCGACTCGTGGCGAATGTTCCGCATCATGGCCGAATTCGTCGATGGCTTTGAAACAATGACCTTTTTAGGTCCCTCCGTCGCCATCTTCGGCTCGACGAACGCTCAGCCCAAAGAACGCACCTACTACGATCTCACCGAAAAACTCGCAGAAAAACTCGTTAAAAAAGGTTTCGGCATCATCACAGGCGGTGGCCCGGGCATCATGGAATGCGCCAATAAGGGCGCGCAAAAAGCGGGCGGTAAAAGTTGCGGTCTGTGCATCAAGTTACCCAACGAGGCCAAACCAAATCCCTTCATCGATGAGCCGTTTGAGCTGAATTTTAGATATTTTTTTGTACGCAAAGTGATGTTTGTTCGCTACGCGCAAGCCTTCGTCGTCATGCCCGGAGGCTTTGGCACGCTCGACGAACTCTTCGAGGCGCTCACCTTAATCCAAACCGCAAAGATCAAGTATTTCCCTGTTTATCTCGTCGGCAAAGAATACTGGAAAGGCCTTCTCGATTGGATCAAGAGCACCGTCCTTGCCCAAGGGAACATCAAACCCAAAGACTTTGATTTGATCCACCTCTGTGATGACCCCGACGAAATCGCCGATGGTATAGAAAAACACTATCGCAAAACCAAGTCGCTGGAAAACTTCTAATGCAACAGGCGCACTCCCAAACGCATCCAAGGATCGCATTTTGGCTTGTTCTCTTAGTTGTGTTTCTCGACTGGACAGGGATCGGCCTTGTCTACCCTATTTTTTCGGCCATGCTTTTTCATCCAGATTGCCCTATCTTGCACGAAAGCACCTCCCACGCCTTGCGCGGCTGGTACCTCGGCGTGCTCCTCGCCTCGATGTCGATCGCTCAGTTTTTCTCGAGCCCCATTTTAGGCTCTTTGTCGGACCAAAAAGGGAGAAAACCCATTTTCATCATCACACTGCTATTGACAGCGGTCGGATACCTACTTAGCGCAGGGGCAATTTGGGGAGAAAGCCTTGGCTATTTGATCTTATCGCGTGTCGTTGTGGGCCTTGCTGCAGGCAACGCCTCTGTTGTGAGCGCAACCATCGCCGACTTGAGCAGCCACGAAAATAAAACAAAAAACTTCGGCCTCTTTAGCATGGCCTGCGGCGTCGGATTTACCCTCGGCCCTTTTCTTGGCGGAGAATTATCGCAGTTCGGCTTTGCAGTTCCGTTCATCTGCTCTGCCATTGCGACACTCACAAACACCCTTTTGATGTTATACTACTTTAAAGAGACCCATATTCCAGACCCGCAAACTATAGCACGAGGCTATCTCGACGGTTTTAAGGACGTC
>JBDKJI010000029.1:0-3258 GCA_039796655.1 Chlamydiota bacterium
ATGGCCTGGGCGCTGCCTTTGGTGGGCGTGACTCTTGCGATTGCCGCCTACTATGACACGTTCATGGGATGGGTAGTGCTATTTCCGCTGCTGTCACTGTGCGGCGCTACGTGTTGGGTGAGTTCTATGGCTGTTGTATCAAACCTGGCAGGCAAGGAAAATCAAGGCAAAGCGTTTGGAGTTCTCCAATCATTCATGTCGCTAGCTCTTTTCATAGCACCGTTGATTGCAGGCGTCATCTCTGTCTATAGTGTTGAACTGCCGCTCTTTATCGGCGCTGTCATGCTATTTGCAATCGGCTTGTTTGCAATCCGGCTGTACCGTAGAGGCTGACGCTATACTACTTCCACCTGAAGCGCACCCACAAGTTTTGGTTCCAGAGGGATATTGTCAAACTGAGGCTTGTTCTACAGGATGGGCATAACCTTGCTTGAGTTCCGCGCTGTAGACGAGCCAGAGGCCAAAAGAGACGATCGCTGTGCCGGCAAATAGCGTTGGAGATGGTATTTCTCCGAGAAATAGCCAGCTATGCAGAGAAGCAAAGATGGGGCTGAGCAGTCCCATGAATGATAAGAAAGTGGCTGTGAACCGTTTGAGAAGCCAGCCGTAGAGGTTATAGCAGATCAGATTCGAGATCAGGGTGATTACGAGAATGCCTTGAATGAAGGGCGTCCAGCTTCCGCTCGCGACGGGCAATGGAGTCCAGGGCTCGGAGATCACCGAATGGATCAAGGCGAATAAGCCGCCGATCAACATGCTAGATCCATTTGCGAGAAGGGGCGATGTGTCGTCTCCTTTCACGAGGAGGCGAAGGATGATCCAGCCATATACGCTGCAAAACGCAGCTCCAATCATCGCAAGTTCGGGCCACGACAGTACAGACCAGCTTGTCAATAGCTCGCCAGCGCCTTTTTGCGTCATCAATACAGGGACAAACCCCGCAAAGCCAACGGCCATCCCAAGCCATTTACGCGGCGACATCGTTTCACCAAAATGGAGGTATGAAAGGATGGCTGCGAAAAAGGGACAAAGACTGTAGATGAAGCAGGTCTTAGCTGCCGTTAGATGCTGTAGACTCCAAAACTCAAGGGCGTTGGTTAGATAAATACTGAACAAAGCCAAGATGCTTATTGAGATCCATTGTTTGCCCGTCACTTTTTTAAGCGTTTTGGGTTTTGTGATGGCGATGAAGGTGAGCAATAGAGCCCCGGCGAGGATCATTCGCGCTGCGGTCAAAAATAGAGGCGGGGAGTGGTCTAGGGCGAGCTTGCCGAGCGAAAACACGCTCGACCAGATGCCATACATGAAAACGACGAGTAAAATTGGCATTGATCACCTTTCGTAAGGTGCGCCGATTATACTCAATCTTAGAGATTTTTACGCAGTCAAAATTTCTCGAGCTGTATATAATCTTAGGCTCCATGGGTAATGAATTTCTTTTCTTATGCCACATCGCGCTGGTAATCGGGGTTTTACTTACTCTGACCCGTTTCGGGCAGGGGGCTCTCGTGGGGTTCGTCGCTCTGGCAGTTGTTTTATCTAACATCTTTATTGTTAAACAGATGCGACTTTTTGGCATGACGCTGACGTGTAGTGATGTGTATGCTGTCGGGGCAATGCTGGGTCTTAACATGCTCCAAGAGTTCTACGGTAAACGAGCGGCTTTAAGTGCTTCTAAAGTTAGCTTACTGATATTATTTTTTTTCCTTGCTGCTGCGCAGATTCATTTGCACTATGCACCTCTGACAGGGATGGATGAAGCGCAGTCGGCCTTTGAGCTGATTTTAGGGGTGACCCCGCGTCTTGTTGCCGCATCGCTCGTGGCGTTTGCCGTGTCTCAAAGGCTTGATGTGGCATTATTTGGCGTATTACAGCGGCAAAGTTGGCCGTTTGCCGTTCGTTCATCCCTATCGACCTTTATTACGCAGCTTGTCGATACGTTACTTTTTTCTTTTTTGGGTCTCTATGGTTGGGTGGCGGCGATCGGGGACATTATAGTGATGAGTTTGATTGTCAAAGGTATAGTTATTCTCTTTGGATCGTCCGTTATCGGCTTGGCTAAAATGTATGTGAGGCAGAGCGATGTTTCGGTTTGAGGTGTTGCACACATCGTCGAAGACACGAGCTAGAGTGGGGCGAATTCATACGCCGCACGGAGTGATTGATACCCCTGGGTTTGTCGCTGTGGGCACCAATGGCGCTTTGAAGGCCCTCGATAGCCAGATGGTGGAATCGATAGGGTTACAGCTGCTGTTTTGTAACACGTACCATTTACTATTGCAACCGGGCATCGACGTGATCCGCAAAGCGGGCGGGCTGCATCGCTTTATGAATCGCAAGGGGCCGATTATTACAGACTCGGGTGGGTTTCAGGTTTTTTCGCTTGCCTATGGTTCGGTGGCGGCAGAACTCAAGAGTGCTGGGGCTAAAAAAGGAGAAGGGCACATTCTCAAGATCGATGAGGAGGGTGTGTTGTTTCGTTCGTATCGAGACGGCGCTAAAGTGCTTTTGACGCCTGAGTCGTCGATCGAGGCGCAAAAAGGGCTCGGTGCTGACATCATCATTCCCTTTGATGAACTGCCCCCCTACCACATCGGTATCGAAGAGCTCAAACGCTCTTTTGATCGGACGCATCGGTGGGAAATTCGTTCCTTGAATGAACATATGAAGAATGTCCAAAATCAAGCGATGTATGCCGTGATCCATGGCGGCGTCGACATCGAGTTGCGCAAACTCAGTTGTTATATTTTGATGGCACACCCTTTTGATGGGTTTGCCATCGGTGGCTCTCTGGGCAAGACAAAAGATGAAATGGTCTCGATGCTACAACACGTGACGATGCGCCTTCCCGATGATAAGCCGCGCCATTTGCTTGGGATTGGCGATCTTGAATCCATCGATCGGTGCATTCCGTTAGGGATCGATACGTTTGATAGCTCTTATCCGACCAAAGCCGCAAGGCATGGTTTACTTCTCACGCATCAAGGGGCGATCAAGGTAGAGACAAAAGAGTGGGCGCATCATTTTGGGCCGATTGAGTCAGGGTGCTCATGCTATACATGCACTCATTTTACGATGAGCTATTTGCATCACCTTTTCAAAGCACATGAACTCACGGCATACACTCTTGCGACGATCCACAATTTGCATTGGCTTGTCGAACGGATGCGGCGTTATCGAGAAGAGATCGCCGCCGATTGACGGTAGTTGAACCGTAGCGAGTTTTGCAAGATTTTGACCCTCAATTGGTTACCAATT
>JBDKJI010000030.1:0-6226 GCA_039796655.1 Chlamydiota bacterium
ATACATCGTCTCATGTGGCGTCGTCCAACCGAGAGACCAGCCATGAAAAAGTACTTCATCACAGGCCTTGTCATCTTAATGCCCGTTGCCCTCACCGTGATGATCATCGCGTTTCTATTTAAATTCTTCACAGCGCCTCTCGTCCCCTTCGTCACCGAGCTATTTTTAAAAATCGAAGCGATGTACAACTTTGAGCTCACAGAAGCTTTGACTGTTTTTGTGTCGCGCATTTTAGCCTTGATCTTACTTACCCTTTTCATCCTTGTGCTCGGCATGCTCGCGAGATGGTTCATCATCAAACACACAATTGCTTTAGCGCATCGTCTGATCGATCGGATCCCGATCGTCAAAACGGTCTTTAATGTCTCTCGAGACATCTTCGGCGCCATTTTCTCCACGGACAATAAAAAGGCATTTGAACACCCCGTCATCATCCCCTTCCCTCGCCCTCCGTTTCATGCCGTCGGCTTTCGTGCAGGCCCCGTCGCCGCAGAGTGCCAGGCAAAAGTCAATGTACCGCTCACAACCGTATTCTTACCCACAGCCCCTCACCCCATCTCCGGGTTTCTGTTTCTCATCGACGCATCACAGACACACCGCGTTGACATGACCAACGAAGACGCCGTCAAATTCCTCGTCTCATGCGGTATCATCCAACCCGAAGGTAAATCATCGTGACGCTCACGCATGTCGTGTTTTTTCAAGTGCAAAGTGGCCAGCAGAAAGTGCAAAGAATTGTTGAAGTGGCCAAACAAAGCTTTCGCAATCGGGAACGACTTCTCTTTTTCGTCGATGACGAAAAAGCCTTTATGTTTTTGGACGATGCCTTATGGAAACACCCACAAGCCTCTTTTTTACCTCACGGGACAGACCCTAAAGACCTCATTGCTATCACCACTGAAAAAAGAAATATCAATAACGCCCGCATCGCCTTCAACCTCTCTTCCACCCCCCTTCTTGTCGAAGGACCGTTCAAAACAATTTACGATTTTGAAGACGTCTCATCAAAAGCCAAAGAAGGACTCGCCGCCGCCCGCTAC
Organism: Chlamydiota bacterium; assembly: GCA_039796655.1. Classification (GTDB taxonomy): domain Bacteria; phylum Chlamydiota; class Chlamydiia; order Chlamydiales; family SM23-39; genus JBDKJI01. The sequence continues at coordinate 1,041 of JBDKJI010000030.1, forward strand.
GACGCCTACAAGCGCCTTGGGCTGTCTATAGAAGCTGTTCGTTCTTAAGGACTTAGGTTATTTATATTGCCCGATAACGAAAAGCTCTCTATAATGGGCACCGCTATACCGCATACTTTAAGATAAAGAGTCCAATATGACACGAATGAGCAAACAAGGCGAAAGAAGAGCTGTGTCTCACCGCCGTATCCGACCTCCGTCCCCCAAAACAGGCCCTAAGAGGGATAACCTCCCCTTCGGACACCGCATCCATACGAATGCAGTTCCGCAGGAACTATCGCAACATCGTTTTGTTCCGACGATGAGGCAAGCATGACCAGGCACACAAGCTACGGCAAATCAGGCAAGAGTGGCAAAAAGAAAAACGTCCTCAAACGGTTTGAGCGGATCGATGTCCTCCGCAAGCTTGGCCGATGGGTCGACGGTAAGAACACAAAAGTAACAGGCCTACCTAAAACACCTGTTCTGTGATTGTACGAGTGTATAATAGGCAGCGCGACGTATCTGTCTCGCTGCCTTGGTTTCGAAGCAAAGCATCCCTTGTCGCTGCCTATCTCAGGGCAAAGTCTCAGGCGATCGGCATCTATTTCGTCACGAGAAAAGAAATCGCTGAGTTACACCAGCGCCATTTCAACGACCCAACGATTACAGATTGCATCACTCTACCCATTTTAGAAGACAGCTATTGGGGCGATATTTTTATTTGCCCTTGGGTCGCAAAAGAGTACGCTGAGCAGCATCGACTCGAAGTGCAAGATGAAATCTTATTGTACATGATTCACGGCATGCTGCACTTGGCAGGCTACGACGATCAGACACCGAAAGAAAGGGCGCGCATGCGCAAAAAAGAAAAAGCGTGTATGAAACTGTGTCGTGATGCCGAATGATATAGTTTATGGGATCGTAGCCGCTGCATGGGTTGGAGCATGCGCCCTCTCTATGGTCACTGCCGCCTTAAATCACATCGGCAAGTACCAGGCGAAAGAGTTATTTCGCCACGCAAAAGCGCCCCACTTTTTTTTCAAAACGCTTTTGAACAAGCTATTTCGTGGCGACACATGGCCTATGCTCGACGTAGCGATGTCTCTAACACGCACCCTTTATTGGCTTGTCTATGCGATAGCGGGCATGCTAGTAGAGCCGTGGACGCTGTTGGTGGCTCTCGGTCTCGGCGGAGAATACATAGCGCGCTTAAGCGGCGCTCTTTTTAGTCGATCTCTACTCAGCCTAGGCGCGCCCATTGCCTCGATCTATTTGACCCTATTTTTACCCATCAGCGCTCTACCCCTCTGGTTTGCTCAGACACTGCTTGGCAAAAAGAAATCGACCTCGCACAGCGGCCTGACTGAAATGATCCGAGAGTCGAGTTTGGCGCCCCAAGAAGAAATGTTGGTGCGTTCCTTTGTCCACTTCCAAACACGCGTCGTAAAAGAGATCATGGTCCCCCGCGTCGATCTCTTTTGCCTGTCCCTCGCTACGACGATCCGTGAAGCAACCCGCTTGCTGGCTCAAGAAGGCTATAGCAGAGTCCCTGTGTACCAAGAAACCCTCGATCAAATTGTAGGCGTCGTCCTCTACAAAGACCTGCTTAAATCATATGCTCTTCCCGGCGTTGACCTCGACAAGAGCGTCGAGACACTTGTCAAGCCTGTTTTGTATGCCCCCGAAAACAAAAAAATCGCCCACCTGCTCCAAGAGTTTCGAACCAAGCAGATCCACATGGCGATCGTCGTCGACGAATATGGCGGCACAGAAGGGATCGTCACGATTGAAGACATCCTCGAAGAGCTCGTCGGTGAAATCGAGGATGAATACGACATTGGGGCGGACAAAACAGTATGGGATCTACCGGGCGGCGGCTGGGTCGTCGACGCAAAAATGACCATCATCGCCATCAAAGAACAACTCGACATCGCCATCCCCGAAAGTCCCGAATACGAAACCATCGGTGGCTACATCTACCACGCCGCTGGCACCATTCCACCCAAAGGCTGGCGCATGTTCCATGACGACTTCGAACTCGAAGTGCTCTCATCCAACGAACGCGCCATCAAAAAAGTGAAGATCGTCCCACCTGCTCTCTAGTGCCTGTGACTTTGCTCTCTCTGTGGTCTCTAGCGAACCTTGTTCGCGAGTGGAAGGGGTATATTCAAAACAAGACGTCAATCACCCGACTTACACCAATTACTATAAGAAAAAGACCGAAAACCTTTCTTATGGTAAAAAACAAGTCATGTTTCTAAAGTTAAATAACTGCAGGCCAGCGCAAACACATACCGAGCCCAGAAAAGCTCTAAATACAAGCATAAAAGCCCCTCCAAAAGGGCCGAGGAGAAAGTCTCTTACATGATCCATATATTTTCCTATAGAGGAGAAATCAACAAACAGCGATACAACCTTTGTGCCGAAAAATCCCTACTTTGGAACGAGGTTTTTTAATACGAATTTCAACCTCACAGCCCAGCAAAAAGAGATAGTGCATAAGAGAATCTGCACTAAATGCTGACAGCTTTCCTGAAACAAGCATGGAAACTTTAGATTGAGAAATTTCAAGCCTTTTTGCGACTTCCTGCTGAGACAACCCACTTTTTTTAATAAGTCCGCTTACTTGTTGTAATAATTTAGCTCGAGCCAATAGCTCTTCAGATTGCTCTCTTCCAAGAGCTTCAAAAATATTGCCTTCTGTGACTTCATAATCAGGTTCTTTGTTCATATGTCTCCTTTTTTCTTTTTCCAAAGCTTATATAATTCCTCGGCTAGCTTAAGCCTTGAGTGAATCAAATCCATGTCTTGCTTTGTGGTTGCGCTACCTTTTTTGCTTTTTTTCTGGAAAGCGTGCAGCACAACAACCACTTCTGAGAATCGAACCGTATAGACCGCCCTAAACGTATCACCCTTGTGATCCTGGACCAGCTCTATAACATTTGCACTCCCAAACCCACTCAAAGCCTTTCCTATATCTGGGTATTCTCCAATTTGGGCCTGGTATAATCCAAAACCAAAATCGTCTACCACATCAAACGGCATCTCTAAGAGATCTCGCTTTGCTGATGCCACCTATAGTACTGAGCGGGGAGCCTGACTCTCATCCATTCTTTCTCCTGATTATATCAATATTGATATTAATTAGCTGTGAAATATCGTATATATCTGACAATCATAGACCAGAACCGCCTATTCTATCAAGGATTTTTTAAGTATTGTCAGCCCGACATGATATACCCCTTCCACCTGAATGGCACCCAAAAAGAACTGAGGCAAAGCCGACATCGCCCGAAACCAATTTTCCAATCACGAGGGGTATAATCCAAGCTCCCTCTAGTAAAAAAAAGCCTGCTCGTCTATGAGCCACTAGTGTGGGACGATTCCAAATTGCGGGCCTTGGGCTTGCCGTATCTGTGTGTATTTGCGCGGGCTGTAGCCGCGATGTCTCGGATCCTTTTGCGCTGGCTCCTGCAACGCCTTATTCTACGTGGACGCCGATGAAGGGGGGGGGGCTTGTCTCTTCGCGCTACTGCAACACAGTACTTCCTCCCATGTTCGAGTCAAGTGCCCTTTCGATTGCCGAGATCATCGACATCACCTTGCAAAACAATCCGTCGACCAGACAAACGTGGGCACTGGCCCGTTCAGCAGCGGCTCAATATGGCCAAAGCTTAAGTCCGTTCTATCCAAACATTGGGTTTGATGGTTCGTATCTGAGAAGCAAAGGGACATTCGTCGATTTCACATCGCCTGTTGCCTTCTACGCAACACAAGCAGGGCCCGATATGACCTTGAGCTTGACTTTGTTCGACTTTGGCCAGCGTACTTCAAATGCTCTTGCGGCAAGAGAGGCGCTCTATTACGCCGACTTGAACCACAATCAAGAAATACAAAACGTCATCCAACAGACGATGGATGACGCCTACCAATATCTGTTCACACTCGCCGTGCTGCGCGCAAATGAAGCCAACTTGGAAAACGCCCAAATGTCCCTCGACGCCGCAAACCAACGTTTCTCTTTGGGTCTCGCCGCCTTGGGCGACGTCGCTCAAGCCAGAACGCAGTTTCTGCAAAGCAAAATCAACCTGACCACACAAAAGCAAAATGTGGAAGATGCCTTTGCAAGGCTCGCCACCGATATGGGGCTGCCCGCGAGTTTGAAGTTCAAGGTACAACAGCTCCCCGAACAGGTGAGTGCAGATCCTCTCATTGCCAGCGTCGATCAACTCGTTTCGGACGCGCAAGCTCAAAGGCAAGACTTTTTGGCTGCCTTGGCCAACATGCGCTCAAAAGAGGCGCTCCTTCTCAAAGCCAAAAGAGCCACCCTGCCTGTCTTAGATAGCTCATTTGATGTGGGCCATTACTGGTTCCAGGGGGGCGTCCAAGAACCAGATATCCACTGGTCGATGACGTTTTCTTTGACGTTTCCGATTTTCAATGGCTTTTATTATACAAACGGCGTGAAGGCGGCCCAAGCGAACTTAGAGGCATCACAGGCAGAGCTGCTCAAAACAGAGCTCTCCGTCGTCGAGCAAGTGACAACAGCGCATATGGGCGTTCAAACGGCAGCGATGAACCTCGGCGATTCGTATGAATATCTCAAAGCGGCCGAACTGGAATTCCAAATCGCCATGACTAGCTACAAAGCAGGCACGGCAACCATCCTCGACGTCATGTCGGCACAAAGCTCGCTTGCCGACGCTAGATCAAAAAAAGCAAAGGCGCAAAAAGATTGGTTCGCATCGCTCGCCGCCATCGCCCACGCTACAGGCGCCCTTTGTAGCACACCAGATGAGGGTAGATGAAACGGTATTGTGTATGGATCTGTTTGTGTTTGGTGATGGGCTGCCATAAAGCAGAAAAACCAAAACACCCACCGCCCACATTCCCGGTCCGCGTCACCCGGGTGATCCAAAAGGACCAGCCCATCTTCATCGATACCCTCGGCCATGTCCAATCGATCACCAGCATCGATATCCGATCGCGGATTGAGGGAGAACTGACGGGCGTCTACTTCACCCAAGGACAGGAGGTCAAACAGGGCGACTTGCTGTTCACCATCGACCCTCTGCCGTATGAGGCGGCTTTAAAAGAATCGCAAGGTACTTTAAATGAGACACTTGCGAACTTAGCTTTGGCCGAAGAGAAGGTGAAGAGATACCGTATTTTGGCCAATGATGAATACTACTCGCAGATCGACT
>JBDKJI010000031.1:0-3479 GCA_039796655.1 Chlamydiota bacterium
GTGATGCTCAACCACTACCCATTTTTCGATCACGACGACCCGACGAGATCGCTCACGCGCGGCGATGCTTTGATGGCACGCCTTCGAGACGACCCGAGGATTTGTCTCTATTTGCACGGCCACACACATAGACACATCATTGCCGATGTGCAGCCAAGTGGCCTACCCATCGTCCTCGACAGCGGCAGCGTCGCCCATCAAGGGCGAGCCAGCTGGCATCTGATCGATCTCGATGAGACAGGATGCCTCGTCACTGCCTACCGCTGGCAAGAGGAGCGCTGGCAAGCTACTGAGCCACGAAGGCTCTTATGGAACCGTAAAGAACGCACGCGCCTCGTCTGAGAGCTTTTTTAATCGAACCTGCGCTTGTTGTATCGACAACGCTAGATCATCAGAGCACGGTTCCACAACTTCGATGTAGATCTTGAGTTTGGGCTCTGTCCCCGATGGACGAAAGACAACCTTGCTGCCGTCTTCAAGCCAAAGGCGCACGACGTCTGATTTCGGCAGATTCAGTGGTGTAGGCGAAGCTTCGTAATCCTCGTAGGCAATCACGGCTATATCCCCCACTTTTGTAGGCGGTAAATGCCGTAGAGCGCGCATCGCCTCTTGCATCAAGGCTCTTTTTTCTTGTGTGTCCTCAAAGACAATATTGAGAAGCGCTTCAGCGTGAACGCCATGCCTACGAAACAGATCATGCAATGCGTCGACAAGCGTTCGGCCACGCCGACGCTCAGCTTCTGCAGCGTCGGCAATGAGGCACGCAGACGAGATAGCGTCTTTGTCGCGCACCGACGTGCCGTAGAGATACCCGTAGGACTCTTCAGCGCCGAAAATATACTGGTAGCCACCAAAGCTTTGTTCCCACTCGTGGATTTTTTCTCCGATATACTTAAAACCCGTGAGCACGTCGAAGCAGGCGATCCCATAGAGGCTTGCGATCTTGCGGAATAACTCACTGGTGACAATCGACTTGATGCACGCCCCATTGTCTGGCAGCCGCCCTTCTGTCAGGAGCCTTTGGCAAATGTGATCGAGCAAAATCGAGCCCACTTGGTGACCGCTCAGCATGACGCCGCCAGAAGCGACGACGCCAACCCGGTCGGCGTCAGGGTCGGTGGCGATCAAAAGATCGCCACCGTTGCGTTGCAGCTGCTCGATGCCCAATTTAAGCGCGCTCGCCTCTTCAGGATTGGGTTTGGGCGCGTTCGGAAACCGACCATCGGGTGCAGCTTGGCTCTCCACAAGCTCGAGATGCGAAAAACCCCACTCAGCAAGCGCCTTGGGCATGAGTCTAAGCCCCGTGCCGTGCAAAGGCGTGTAGACAATCTTCAGCGAGCTTGCATTGGGATTCACATCGAACCGAAGTTGCCGCAACATCGAAAAATAGGCCTCGTCGAGATCAAAGCCCACCTTCGTAATCTGGCTTGGATCCCCCAACGGTATGTCGGTGAATGAAATCACTTTTGCCACCTCAGCCATGATGCCCGTGTCGTGAGGGAATACGACTTGTCCCCCGTCGGCGCTGTACACTTTGTAACCGTTGTATTCAGGCGGGTTATGCGACGCTGTGATCATCACAGCCCCGCTACAGCCGTAGTAACGGCATGCGAACGAAACAAGAGGTGTCGGCGTCGGCGCGACAGCGAGGAGCACGTCGATGCCGTTGCCGATGAGTACGCGCGCTGTTTCAAGGGCAAACTCTGGAGCGTGAAGCCGTACGTCGAACCCCACAAATACTTTCACTGGATCTGGCCCTTTTGTGAGGTAATTGGCAAGCCCTTGGGTCGCACGCCGAATCGTGTAGATGTTCATCCGGTTTGTGCCCACGCCCATGATGCCCCGCATACCGCCGGTACCAAAGCTCAAATCCTTGGAGAAAGCATCAGCAAGTGCCTTCGGATCTTCGTCCATCAGGCGTTTGACTTCAGCTCGTGTTGCCGCATCAAAAGGCGGATGCAACCAGATACTTGGATCATTGTTCATAAATAAAATGTTGGGCTACAAGGTTATCTAAATAGATCAGACATTGTTCTGCAATCGTATCGGATGCAACGACGGGGGCATCCGGATGATCGATCCCCTCACAACGCTCCTTTGCCGCCTGCCAATCGGTCGGCTCTCGCAAATGTTGGATCCACCACGGAAAAGTGCGGCATTGGACAGGCCTTGCTTCGTAGACCGAGCATCGTTTGTCTTTTAAAAAAACGCAGTCGTAGTTGACGGGATCTTCGATGAGCGCAAGTTGGGTATCCACTTGCCGAGCATATGTTCGGATGAATGCGTCCCGATCGCACTGCAAGTGGCGCGTTAACGCATCGAGATCTGGTTCCGACAAAAACACATAGCCAGGGCTCCCTGTACAACAGCCGCCGCAGCCTGTGCACTGAAAACGGAGTCCCTCTTGGAACCACGGCTCGTTCATAGGATCTCTTTTTTGGGGTACTTGATCCGGGTGTGGTGCGCGACGACGAGCGCTTTGACGAGCGCCTTTTTGATTTGTTCAAGCTCTTGGAACGTCAGTTGGCATGCGTTCATTTGCCCCTCTCGGATTTTGTCCGCAATCAGCCGCTCGACAAGTTCTTGCACTCCTTCGAGTCCCTTATTTTCCAGCGAGCGTGACGCCGCCTCCACGCTATCGCACAGCATCATGATCGCCGACTCTTTAGATCGCGGCGTGGGCCCTGGATAGCGGAACTGCTCCGCGTCGACTTGCAATGGGTCGCCCCCGTGGACGTCGAGCTCTTTGCGATAGAAATAGTACACCAGAGTCGTCCCATGGTGCTCCGCGATGATGTCGATGAACGATTCGGGCAGGCGGTGTTTACGCGCGATTGCTATCCCGTCGGTCACATGGGCGATGATGACGCCCGCTGACTCGGTTGGTGTGAGAAGCTGATGGACATTGACGTCGTCGTCTCGTTTATTCTCAGTATAGAAAGGGGGGTTCACCATTTTCCCAATATCGTGGTACAGCGCAGCTGCCCGGCAAAACAAACCGTTGGCGCCGATCGCAGTTGCGCACGATTCGGCCAACGCGCCGAGCAGTTGCGAGTGGTGGTATGTCCCCGGCACCTCGAGGGCAAAACGGCGGAGCAACTCACTACCCGGATCGAGGTATTCCATGAGCGTCATGTCGGTGAGCACTCCGAACGCCGATTCGAGAAGTGGCAATAGACCCATCACCAAAATCGCTGTCGCCATCAGGAAGCCAAGGGACGTAAACACATCGGTCACAAAGAGTGGACTCCACCAATCGCGCTCGCTCAGCACAAAAGCATAGAGAACTAAGATCGATGAGAGCCACGATTTAAAACAAACAGCCAAAACCTCTTTACGCAGCCGAATCGCTCGAGCGCTGATGATGACGACGATCGACGTGACGAGATTCAAGATGAGAAATCGAGCCGGATCGCCGATAGCCAGGCTCACGCCTAAAATAATCGATAGAAATGTGGCGCCGAAAAGGGCGGTTCTCT
>JBDKJI010000032.1:0-3964 GCA_039796655.1 Chlamydiota bacterium
CGATGAGTTCTGGAATTTCATTGCCTGCAGCAGCTGAAGAAGCTATCGGTGACGTTCATAGGGCGGCCCGTTTGTCTGCGTACCGCATGATGCATCCGGACTCTTATGTACGACATAGCTACTGTGCTGACGGAGTGGGGGTGAGTGATGAAGGCGTTGCAACAGGCCCTGTTAGAACAGGGTTGAGAGGCACGGGTAGCTTGTGGCAACGAGGACCGAACCAAGCAGGCGATGCTCTTGTGTTGTCGTGGAACGAAAGTACCCATGAATTGGAGTTTCTTGAAATTGTTCGAAGAAGGGGAGACAGGAGAGCTATTCCCGGTGGATTCAGAGAATTTGACTGGGCCGTGCATTCTAGCGGTAAAGTAAAACCGGTCTTCGAAACAGGTCTTGAAGCGGCTCGTCGAGAAGCCAATGAAGAAACGAACCTTGATTTACCGCTTGCGCGTTGGACACCTCTATGCTCGATGTATTCGCCTGATGGACGAAATACTGAGGAAGCATGGGTTGAGACAGCTGCGGGTGTTGTATTCATGACGCCAGCAGAAAGAGCTGCTTACGAGCCAAAAGCAGGGGACGATGCAAAAGAAGCAAAATGGGTAGCTGTTACGGAAGATCTTCTTACGCCCGGAATCTTGTTTGCGGGACATCCAGAGCTACTACGCCGTGCTGTGGAGTTCGTTGCCAATAACGAAGCTGCGCCGGTCGGTGCACGTGCTCAAGCAAGAGAATTGTTGGAAGCAGTCACAGTGTAGGCTGATTTCCCCTACCTTGCTTCCAGCGAGGTAGGGGAATCTTTTTATCTTTTGTATAACAAACGCAAGCTATTCATACCGACGAGCACGGTGCCGCCTTCGTGGAGCAAGACAGCGATCCAGAGGGGCACAAGGCCGAGTAAAGCGGGTGTCGTAGCAAGAAAGATCACACCCAGCGCCACGGTTAGATTCTGTTTTACAATCCGCCGTGTCATATGCGCTTTATCAAAGAGCCAATCGATCGACATGAGATCGTCATTCAAAAGCACGACATCGGATGCATCGACGGCAGTTGCACTCCCAATTTTTCCCATGGAAATCCCCACGGTGGCGCGAGCGAGCGCGGGCGCGTCGTTGATCCCATCGCCAACCATTGCAAGGCCTTCTTTATAAGAAAGGTCTGCTACTTTTTGCAATTTGTCTTCAGGTTTGAGTTCGCTAAAGACATCGGTCATGCCGAGGGTTTTGGCTACTTTTTGGGCATTGATTTGGTGATCGCCTGTCAGCATGACGGCGTGCATTTTTTTTGCTTTCAGTTTGCGTAGCAAAAGAGTGCTTTCGGGGCGGATCTGGTCTGTGAAGCGGAAGAGAAATACATCAGATCCTAAGCGTAGTATCGAAATGAGTTGCTCTTCTGCCTGAGCTTTGGCGACAACTTGACTGAGAACATTCTCCATACAGCTGTCTCGAAACGAGCCGATCTCGACAGCTTCGCCGTCGAGATTGGCTTTCAGACCAAATCCGGGGATTGATTGAAAGTGGGTGATCATAGCCGGAGCTACGCCCATTTCTTTGGCTTTTGCATCGATGGCAACGGCAATCGGGTGGGTGACGTTTCTTTCAAGGGCGAGCGCCGCGGCCAAGGCCTCTGCAGCCGTATGTTTTGCATCCCCAACCGGTTCAATCCCAACGCATGCCAGTTGACCTGTTGTGAGGGTCCCCGTTTTGTCAAAGGCAACCGCCCTACAGCTGGCAATTGCATCGAGGATCACGCCCCCTTTCAATAAGATCCCTTTCCTAGCGCATGCGCTGATCGCGCTTAAATAAGCAGTGGGCGTTGCAATGATGAGGGCGCATGGTGATGCAGCGATCAGGAACGCAAGAGAGCGGTAGATCGATCCTTCAACGCCGAAATAATCAATCGACATGACCATAGGCAATCCAACAGCAAACAGAAAGGTAAGCCCTATGATCGATGATGCGTAGGGCTTACCAAACCGATCGAGCCATCGTTGGAGCGCTGGTTTTGCTTCTTGCGCCTCTGAGATCAACTTGACAATCCGAGACAATGTGGAATCGCTACTTGTGCGGCGCACTTCGATCGTGATCGCCCCTTCCAAATTAGTCGCACCTGCAGGGACGAGGGCGCCCGGTCCGATTGACTGGGGCAAGCTTTCGCCTGTCAGGTGAACAAGGTTCACTGAAGAGACTCCCTCAATGACGATACCGTCGAGAGGGACGATCTCGCCGTTTTTGATCAAGATTTGGTTACCGACGCTAATTTCGCGCACCGATTTTTCATACAATGAGCCATCGCTATCGACGATGAGGGCAAATTTGGGCGCCAAATGGTTCAGGTTGTGGAGCGCCGCCTTTGCTTTTTTGGACACCATTGCCTCCAAACCATGCGACAGGCCAAAGAGCACCAGAAGCAGGCCTCCTTCGAGCGCGCTGCCGATGGCAACCGCAATGAAGGCGGCAAGCGTCATTAACACGTCAATATTGACTTCGAGGTTTTTTAAGTCATTCAAAGAGGCGATCAGTGCCGGCGTGCCGACAATGAAATAGACGGCTGCAATGAGTAAGTGTGATGCTGCAGGATCGATGAACGATGTGCCGAGGGCAAACGCAAGAAGTCCTGCTGCAAACGACGCGCTTTTAAGACCTAAATTTCTGCCCCAATTGCGCGAGGTTGTGGTCAGAAAGGGGCTTACGCTCTCTTCTAATCCCGAGGCGAAAAACTCGTCAAAAAAATAAGGTCTCATGTTGTTAAAGCAAAGAGCTTGGCTACGTAGTAGATCACCGCAACGCTAAAGCCTGCGGTGGCCAGGTTCCACACAATCGAGGGAAGGGGTTTATTTTTCTCTAACGCTGCGGTGATGCCTGCTGCAATCGCCACGATTGCAATAGAGGTGATGAACATGGCTGTATTGCCGCCCATCCATGCCATGCTCCAAAGGATCAGCGCACCTACGATGACGCCGGTAAATGCACCTACCGCTTGTTTGAGCGGGTGCTCAAACGATTCCAAATTCAAGCCGAGCTCTTCTTCGAGCATCACTTGGAGGAGGCGATTGTCATCGGCCATGAGGACCTCGATGCAATCATCGAGCAGTTTGCCTGAAAAACCTTTCGCTTTATAGAGCGCCTTGAGCTCTTCTTTTTCTTGAGGGCGGTGGTGTTCGATCTCCCAGCGCTCTTCTTCAATCAATCGGTGCAGCCTTTCAAGCCTTGCCCAGCCAAGAAGCGCGCTGCGGCCCCCTTTCCACACGGCATAGGCCAAGACAAAAGGGATCACCGTTGTTTGGATGCCTAACACCATCCAAAACACAATCAGAATGGCCGTTTCTTTGGCAGCATCAGCGGCAGCGCCAAAGTGGCCCGGCAGTTCCGCGCCGTGCACTTCGGCCGACGCCACGCGCCCTTTTTGGCGCGCCTCGATTACGTGCTCGAGCGCTTGTTTACCTTTAAAGTGCAAAGGGATTTGGTCTTTCATGCTCTCGGCTCGATTCGTGCCATCTCTTCTCCTAGATACTTACAGAGCACTTTTGGCACAAGGACCGAGCCGTCTTGCTGTTGGTTATTTTCTAAAAGCGCCACCATCAAACGAGACGTTGCAAGGCCTGAACCATTCAGCGTGTGAACGAACTCTGGCTTATCTACCCCCTTGCGGAAGCGGATATCAGCTCGACGCGCCTGAAAATCGGTGCAATAGGAGACCGACGACACTTCGTAGTACCGATTTTGGCCGGGGAGCCACACTTCGATGTCGATTGTTTTGGCCGCGGCAAACGACATATCGCCGGTCGATAGCAGCATATTGCGGTAATGTAGTCCGAGACCTGTCAGCACCTCTTCTGCCGATGCTAGCATGTCTTGGAATACCACTTCGCCCTGGTCGGGGCGTGTGAATGAAAAGAGCTCCACCTTATTGAATTGGTGCGTACGGATTAGCCCCCGTTCTTGGCTGCCGGCAGCGCCCGCTTCTC
>JBDKJI010000033.1:0-7177 GCA_039796655.1 Chlamydiota bacterium
CTTATTTGGCACATCGCCCGCTCCGTGTTTTCTCTATGACTCTACCCGCCCACGAACACAATTTGAGTCCGCACGACGCAATCGGCGCGTGGGCAGAAGAATTTGCAAGTGGGATCGATCCTCTGGCTCCCTTTTTCGATGCGTTTGAGACGGCCCTGAGTTTTGTCATCCAAGAAGGTCTATCCATCCCGGGCCGTATCGCCGTCGGCGGTTTATCGCGCGGTGGTCTAATAGCAATCCATGCGATCGGGCGATCCGAAGCGTTGTCGTCGCTCTTTGCATTCGCACCGATGACAAGTTTGCAAGGCGCGCGCGAGTTTGCCCATTTACAAAGCAACTCTCTCGTCGCCACATATGACGCAGCGAGCCAAGCTAAGAATATCGGCAATCGCCCTGTTTGGATCCACATGGGCTTAAGTGACACGCGCGTGTCAGCAGACGACGCCTTCGACTTTGCCAAAACACTTGCCGCCCGTGGCAACAAGCACGTAGAAATCCATTTTATCCCTTCGATTGGCCACATGGGCCACGGCACATCGCCGGAAACATTTGCCAAAGGAGCCGAATGGATCTCAGCGATGTTGAAAGCGTAGATCTCGTCATTTCAGCAGGCGAACCCAGCGGTGACTTGCATGGAGCAGCCCTGCTCGAGGCATTACAACAAAAAGCACCGAACTTACGCATCAAAACTGTAGCAGGCCCTAAAATGCGCGCCTTTGCGACGACGCCTATTTTCCCGATGGAACAGCTCCAAGTAATGGGGTTTACCGATGTGATCGCAGCGCTGCCTCGACTCACGCACCTTTTTTTCTCTTTGCGTAGAGCCATTTTGCAATGCAATCCCAAAGCCGTCATATGTATCGATTATCCAGGTTTCCATTTACGCCTCGAACAGTCGCTGAGGCGTCGCGGCTACAAAGGCAAACTCATCCATCTTGTTGCTCCCACCGTATGGGCATGGGGCAAAGGACGCATTCCCAAAATGGCCAAGACGCTTGATCTACTCATGACACTGTTTCCCTTCGAGAAGAAATCATTCGCAGCGACCTCTCTACCAGTGACCTATGTAGGCCACCCCCTCATAGCAGCAATCCCTGCATACCGCGAGGGATTGAAGAATCGCGAAACGGGCAAGGAGGCTTCTTCAGATTTTCGATCTGGAGTGAGCAGCCGTGCTCTAGAGCACGGCGCGAGTGAAGACGAAAAATCTGGAGCAAAGCCGACGCCGCCCGGAACCGATTCTTCAGTCACGAGCGGTATAGCTACTACACAGAGTCGATCCAACCTCCTCGCCCTGTTTCCTGGAAGCCGAGTGACCGAAGTGGAACGCAATTTCCCAAGGCAAATCGAAGCCGCCCTCGCCATCCAAGCCAAGGACCCTTCTGTCCAGATCGCTGTCTCGATTGCGAACGACAAAGTAAGGCCTTTACTGCAAAAACACCGTCTGAAGACAACATGGGTAGAGCCCAGTGACAAATATGCTCTCATGGCAAAAGCAAAGATGGCTCTTGCCACATCAGGCACCGTCACTTTCGAGCTAGCGCTCCACGAGACACCCACCATTGTCCACTTTGCCATCCGCCCCGTCGATTCGTGGATCGCGCAAACCATTTTGCGGATCAATTTACCCCACTATTGCATCGTCAACATCCTTGCCGACAAAGAGATTTTTCCAGAATTTTTCGGCCCCCACTTTCAAAGTAAAAATTTCATTCAACAATCTGTCGCATTATGGACAAGCGCAAGTGAACAGAGTCGCATCCAAAACGAATGCCGCGCTGTGCGCGTCCTCATGGAGGGCAAAGAAGCCAATCCAGCCGATTTGATATTGCAAATACTCTCTCAAACCGGCTATACTACGGGCACAATTTGAAACACCTGCAGCTGTATGGGACAATCGCTAGATATATTGATCGACCGACTAGCTAGCGGTAAGATACTGAAAATCAACGAGATATTCGACTCTGAAATTTTGGATGTCGATGAGAAAGAGCTCCAGTTCCCAGGGCCTGTAAAAGTTGCAGGCGAGGCGTACTTGAGCGAGGATCAGTTGATCATCCGCCTTTCTGCTTCGACAATTGCCCAGATGCCTTGCGCTATTTGCAATAAAATGGCGACAATGCCGATTCAGGTGACCAATTTGTACCATGCAGAACCGACCCAAGAGATTAAGGGAGCGATCTTTTCATATCACGACTTGCTCAGGGAGGCAATCTTGCTGGAAATTCCACATACATTTGAGTGTTCCAAGGGCAGGTGCCCTGATCGACCGCTCATTACCCCCTATTTGAGGGGAAAAACAAAAGAGGGAAGCGACAAAGAATCGACGCATTTTCCCTTTGCCGATTTAAGTTAGGAGATATTATGGCAGTACCACGTAACCGCACCTCGAATGCAAAGAAAAACTCAAGACGCTCGCACCATGCGAAAAAACCAAAAAACGTAACAGCATGCGCCAATTGCGGCACCTCGAGGCAATCACATCGCATTTGCCCTGGTTGCGGCCACTACTCAGGACGACTGATTGCAAAATAAGTGGACGATCGGCGTCGACGTCATGGGGAGCGACCGCCCTCCCCAGGAACTCGTCACCGCGTTGGCATCGTTTGAAGTTCCCAAAGAGGTCAAACTCCTCGTCATCGGAACCCCTGATGTTGCAGCTGGGGATCTTCCGTTTTATGCTGCGCCTGAGTTTGTGTCGATGGACGACAGTCCTCTCATGGCGCTGAGGCGCAAGAAAAAAGCCTCTCTATTCATCGGGTTAAAGCTCCTCAAAGAAAAGAAAATCGACGCATTTATCTCTGCAGGCAACACAGGCGCGTACGTCACCGGAGCCAAGTTCTACCTTCCTCTTGTGTCCGGCATCATCAGACCTGCTCTTGCAGCCCTTGTGCCCACAGAAAAAAAACCTGTCGCTGTCCTCGACGTCGGCGCTTTTGTTCAGGCAAAAGCAGTCCACCTTGTCCAATATGCCCGCATGGGAGCTGCCTATATGAGAAGCCTCGGTTGTGAGATGCCGCGGGTTGGCCTACTCAATATTGGCGCCGAAGCAATTAAGGGAACCTCTGAACAAAGACTTGCCTATCACGAATTACAGCAACATCCATCGAGCGAATTTCATTTCCTTGGCAATATTGAAGGCAAAGTTGCGTTTGACGGGGGTGTCGATGTCCTTGTGACCGATGGATTTACTGGAAACGTCTTTCTGAAAACCGCCGAAGGTATTGCGAGCTTTATTTTGAATCACCTCGCGCAAGGTGGCCAGAACGATGCATTTTTACGCCACCTAACCCAGAGCCAATCACCTGGAGCTCTTTTGCTTGGTGTAGTTGGGATTGCGATCAAGTGTCACGGTGATGTGACGCCTACTTCGCTACTTCGCGCGGTTGAGTACGCCGCCTCACTCAAGAACCTGTCACAGTAAAATGATGGGATGGGATATACTCGCGAAGACCCAGGGTCGTCTATGCAAGAAATTTTACTCAACGTCGAATCAAAAGAAATACGCTATGCCCACCTCAAACACGGCATCCTCCACGACCTCGTCGTAGACAGGAAAAAATCAAGGCAAATTACCGGCAACGTCTACCGCGGCCGAGTGACTAATATCCTTCACAATATCCAGTCTGCCTTCATCGATATCAACGAGGGAGAAAACGGATTTATCCATATCAGCGACATTTTAGAAAACAGCAAAAAGTTTGAAGAAATGTTTGATATGGACTTCGAGATGGAACCCCCAAAAAACGACAACACGCCCAAGGCAAAAGATATCTCTCAAGTACTCAAAACCGATCAACCCGTCTTGGTTCAGGTTGTCAAAGAGGCAATTGGAACAAAGGGCGCTCGCCTGACATCCAACGTATCAATCGCAGGCCGCTACCTCGTGTTGCTGCCCAACAACCCCCATCGGGGCGTATCGCGCAAAATTGAAGATAGCCACGATCGGGATCGACTGAAAAAACTGATCCGCGCGTTTGAAATGCCCCAAGACATGGGATTGATTTGCCGTACTGCAAGCGTCCATGCGACAACAGAGATGCTGGTTGAAGAAGCCACCGACCTTCTCCACACCTGGGAAGGGATCGTCGAAAAATTTCATAAGGCAGATCGGCCCACGCTTCTCTTCGAAGAATCCGATCTGATTAAGCGAGCTGTCATCACCTGTATTGATAAAAAATTCGATCGCCTCCTCATCGATGATTACAATACCTACCAACAATGCAAAATGCTCTATCAAAAATATGCCAAAGAGCATTTTCTAAAGATCGAATTGTACCGCGACCGAACCCCCATGTTCGAACGGTTCAACGTAGAAAGAGAAGTCGATCGCGCGCTGAAACGCAAGGTATGGCTCCGCTCAGGAGGTTATCTCTACTTTGATCGCACAGAAGCCATGCATACCATCGATGTCAATTCGGGGCGCAGCTCGACCAATCCTTCAGGCGGCGACGTCGAAGAAACGCTCGTCCGCATCAACCTCGAAGCTGCCGAAGAGATCGCGCGCCAACTGCGCTTGCGTAACGTGGGCGGCCTGATCATTTGCGACTTCATCGACATGCGCCTTCGTAAAAACCAAAAGCGAGTCCTCGAACGGCTGAAAGAATGCATGAAGGATGACTCAGCCAAGTGCACCATCTTGGGAATGAGCGAATTTGGCCTTGTCGAAATGACAAGACAACGGAGCCGTGAATCGCTGTCACAAACGCTCTTTACCTCTTGCCCCTACTGCTCTGGCAGCGGCCTTGTGAAAAACCACGAGACCGTCTCCATTGAGATCGAAAGGTCGATCAAAAAAGCGATCTTGTGCCAAAACCAATATGGACTCAAACTCGTCACGCACCCCGATCTAGGCCGGTTCTTACATGGAGGCGATAAAGACCACTACGTTGAAATTGCCCAAAAAGCAAACGCCCACCTTGAATTTGGCGTAAACGATTCTTTGCACTTGAATGACTATGCCATCTATTCCACCCTCAATGGACAAAAAGTTGACGCCTGAGCCATTTGAACTTGGCGCAGAACTGGCAGAAGCGCGTAAGTTTTTGCCTGTAAAATACTTCCGTATTTTGCTTGGGTTTCTCGAAGGATATCGCAATGCTGTTATGTCCTTTACTGAAACACTGCCCACGTTAAAAAACTTCATCAAACAACTGGTCGTTTTGTCAAAAGAGCCCTGCTCTTTTGACTTGTACCACCAAAAAGTCCGATCCCCTTTCGACTACTACCAGTTTGGTCTCGATTTTGTCCGTCCCCTCGTCGACAAGGCGCGCTCTTCAGTGCACGATCTCGATCAATTTAGTACCCTAGGGCAAAAGCTCCTTGCCAAAGAGAATGTGGTTTTTTTTGCCAACCACCAAACCGAGACAGACCCCCAAGCCATTTCGCTGATGCTGGAAGAGACACATCCAAAACTCGCAGAATCTATTATCTATGTCGCTGGCGAACGAGTGATTACAGATCCGTTGGCTGTCCCCTTTAGCCTCGGCGTCGATCTCTTATGCATCTATTCGAAGCGCTACATCGACCACCCACCTGAGAAAAAAGCGGAAAAGCAAATGCACAACGCCAAAACGATGCAGCGGATGGGCGATCTTCTCGCCGAAGGTGGCAAGGCAATTTACGTCGCTCCCAGCGGAGGGCGAGATCGAAAAAATAGCCGTGGCCAAATCGTCGTAGCTCCCTTTGATCCAAACAGCGTCGAAATGTTTTACCTGATGTCCAAAAAATCAAAGCGCCCCACCCACTTTGTCCCGATGTCAATGAAGACGTATGATCTATTACCTCCTCCCGCCACAGTACAAAAAGAGCTCGGCGAAATGCGCCAAGTACAAAGATCGGCGATCCACCTTGCCATTGACAAACCTTTCGACATGGAGTCGATCCACGACGACGACAAAATCAAAAAACGAAAGAAACGCGCCGATGCAATTTGGCAAATTGTCCGAAAAAATTATATCATGTTCCCATGATGAACCTTCTAATTGGCGCCATGAGCGCACTTGCCCCCGTCGTTGCCTCACTTGCATATGAGGTCATTGAAGACACATCCAACCTTCCCCTTTTGAACCCTGACTTCAAAGAGCGCACGTCGATCAAGCTCCGTTTGGATAACGGCCTCGAAATATACATCATCTCTGATCCTGGCGCTGACAAATCGGGAGCCACTCTCGCTGTCGATGTAGGCGCATGGTGTGATCCACCGGAATTCCCCGGCATGGCCCATTTCTCTGAACACATGCTCTTCATGGGGTCAAAAGCTTACCCCGGCGCTAACCATTTTATGAACGAACTATCGAACTGGGACGGTCAAGCCAATGCATTTACTGCCTCCGATCGCACTGTCTACATGTTCGCGTGCCAAACCGTCGGTTTTCTACCACTGCTCGACGCATTTGCACATTTCTTCATCGACCCCATGCTCCGCCAAGAAGACGTCGCAAGAGAATTGCACGCTGTCGATCAAGAGTTTGGTCTCCACCGCGATAACGACGGTAGACGCGCCTGGATGGTGTTTAAAGAAATGGGCAACCAAAACCACCCAAATCGCCTATTTTCTACAGGGAATGCCAAAACTCTCGGCGCCATTCCGACATATGCGCTGCGTAATTGGCTTAAAACATACTACGGCGCCAATCGAATGCATTTGGCAATCTACTCGCCTTTGCCATTGACACAACTGATCGATGAAGTCGTAAAAGCATTTAGTCCCATCGGCATTGCTGCAGGAAAAATGCCCAGGACAATAGAGCCCCTCATGTCGGAGCGCCAGATCGGAAACATTACCTACATTGCGCCTTTGAAACAAAGGCGCTCTCTATCTTTGATGTGGGAGTTAGCCCCCGACATCGCAAACAATCCATCGAAACCTGCCGACTTTGTGGCCTATGCTCTGGCGCGCGGGCAAAAGCGAAGCTTACACGAGGCGCTCAAAAAACAAAAACTCGTCGATGCCTTCCGCGTCGATGTTGAACAACGAGGCGATAAGGAACATCTGTTCTTCGTCATCGATCTAGAGCTGTCTGAAAAAGGACTGAGCCACATCGACCAAGTCATGCAGACAATCACCCAAGCCTTCGGGTCTTTACGAAAGAAAAAGGGGCTCGACGCATTGCAAGGGGAAAAAAATCAGATGGCCACCTTACAATACCAATACCAAGGCAGAACAAACGTCTTT
>JBDKJI010000034.1:0-2662 GCA_039796655.1 Chlamydiota bacterium
GTCTGTTGGGATGATGGGCTCTACGCCGATTGTAGCGGGTAGCATTCCTGTGGGGGTTGGTTTGGCGTTTGCGTCGAAGCTCGCTCGCGATTCCAATATCACGATCATTTTCTTTGGCGAAGGCGCTACGGAAGAAGGTGTTGTTGCCGAAAGTTTGAATTTTGCGGCTTTGCAGCAATTGCCTGTCTTGTTTGTTTGCGAAAACAACTACTACTCTGTCTACTCGCCCCTGGATGTTCGGCAGCCAAAAGAGCGGGATCGTTTGGGCATTGCCCGTGCGCATGGTTTGTACGTTGATTCTGGCTACGGCAATGATGTAGAGGCGGTGTATTCTATTACGAAAACAACTGTAGATCGGATTCGGCAAGGTGGGGGGCCTGCTTTCTTAGAGTTCAACACGTATCGTCACCGAGAGCATTGCGGCCCTTATTTTGATAATCATATTGGCTATCGAACGGAGGCGGAGTTTGAGCAGTGGCTGAAAGAGTGCCCGATTGAGCGATACGTATCGAAATACGGAATCGATGTCACCGATCTGCGGGTGGTGCTGCAACAAGAGATCGATGCGGCGTTCCGGTTTGCCGATGAGAGCCCTTTTCCCGAGGTGACCAATGAATAGACAGCTCAAGTACTTTGAAGCCATACGAGAAGCGACGGATCAAGCAATGGCAGCAGACCCCGCTGTCTATATCATGGGACTTGGTGTTCCTGATCCAAAGGGGATTTTCGGAACGACGTTGGGCCTGAAAGAAAAGTACGGTTCCGCACGTGTTATGGATATGCCTACCTCAGAAAATGCGATGACGGGCATTGCAATTGGATCGGCGATTCGTGGCATGCGGCCTATTATGACGCATCAGAGAGTTGATTTTTTCTTCCTCGCGCTGGATCAGCTCATCAATAATGCGGCCAAGTGGCGATTCATGTTCGCTGATCAGATGAAGGCGCCCATCGTGATACGTCTGATTATGGGGCGCGGATGGGGGCAAGGACCTCAGCACTCGCAGTCGCTCCACAGTATGTTGGCCCACATTCCTGGACTGACGGTCGTGATGCCTTCGAATCCCTATGATGCGAAAGGGCTATTGCTCAGTGCGGTGCAAAGCTTGGATCCGGTAGTCTATTTTGAGCATCGCTGGCTCCACGGTGTCCATGGCGATGTGCCCCAAAATCCATATACAGTCCCTTTTGGCAAAGCGCGCGTTGTCCAAGAGGGCAAAGACGTCACTGTTGTGGCTCTGTCGCATATGACGCTTGAAGCGTTCCGTGCGGCCAAACAACTCGATGGTGAAAACATTTCAGTCGAGGTGATCGACGTCCGATCACTAAAACCGCTTGATACTGAGACTATTTTGACCTCCGTTCGGAAAACAGGTCGTCTTGTGGTTGCCGATCCGGATACCAAATCAGTCGGTTTTGCTGCTGAAATTTTGGCACAAGTGGCAGAAGCAGCGTGGGATGATCTGAAATGTGCACCTCTTCGGATAACATACCCTGATGCTCCTACCCCCACCTCCTGGCCACTATCGAACGCATATTATCCGACGTCGGAGCACATTGCAGAAGCTATTTTACGCCAGGTGGGACGACCTGCTCGACCTATCATAGTACCGACGCGCCCCATGGATGCGCCTGATCCCACTTTTACAGGACCCTTTTAACATGAAAAGGGTCATCGTGATTGGCAGCAATTCGTTTTCCGGTAGTGACTTTATTGACCTGCTCCTGGAGCAAGAAAACTATGAAGTCATCGGCGTCAGCCGTTCGCCAGAGAAGAGCGATCTATTTTTGCCGTACAAGCGGCATCAGAGCGGACGCTTTCGGTTTTTTCAGATCGATTTGAACACTGATCTTGATCAGCTCCTGTTGATTTGCCATGTGTTTGAACCCGATTATATCGTCAATTTTGCTGCGCAAAGTGAAGTGGCTCCCAGTTGGGAAAATCCCCAACATTGGTTTCAGACCAATGCTGTGGCTCTCACGGCTCTTGTCCATCGTCTTAAAGATTTAAAATCGTTGAAGAAGTACGTTCATATTTCATCCCCTGAAGTCTACGGCACATGTGTTGGCAACATTACAGAAGAGGCTCCTCTCAATCCATCTACCCCGTACGCAGCGTCAAAAGCAGCGGGCGATCTCTCGTTATTGACATACTACAAGAATTTTGCGTTTCCGCTCGTGATGGTGCGGGCGACCAATGTCTATGGCGCGCACCAACAGCTGTTTAAAATTATTCCCCGTTCGGCGATCTTTCTAAAGCTCGGGAAAATGATCGAGCTCCACGGTGGTGGCGTAGCAGTGAAGTCGTATATCCATATTCGCGACGTTTCGCGAGGGGAGCTTGCGATCATGGAGAAGGGAAGAGTGGGCGAGCTGTATCATCTGTCTCCTGATGCAGGTGTTGCTGTGCGCGATGTGGTTCAGATCATTTGCAAAGCCATGGGGCGACCCTTTGAAACTGCAACTAAAGCAGTTGCAGAGCGCTTGGGACAAGACAAAGCATACACGATTGATTCGACAAAAGCGCGTACAGAGCTGGGTTGGTCACCATGCGTGTCTCTTGAAGAAGGCGTCCGTGAGACTGTGGATTGGATCACGCGTCGATTTGGTGCGATTCAGCAAGAGCCTCTTACATATATACACAAAGCTTGAAAGGACTCAA
>JBDKJI010000035.1:0-7754 GCA_039796655.1 Chlamydiota bacterium
CCCAAACGGCCCAATTCATATCCATCGAAGTCGACAAATTTAAAGAAACGCTCAAAAGGTGGCAAGGCTAGACTCACCTGACGCGCCATTTCTTGGGCGATCAGGCGATAGGTCGTATGTCCAGCCGCTTGCGAGCGTAGCTCACAAAGCCACTGTAAAGCCCGTAAATTGATATGGAAATACCAGCGGACGTTGAAGGCCATCGGAACGACGTACTGAGCTTCTTCCGGAAGCTCTTTGGCAATGGTATCGTAGGCCTGTTTCCCCTTTTCAAGGGCTTCAAGATAGATAGGTTCCATCTCAGTTCCCACAATTTCTGGAGGAATGTAAAACCCATAGTCACATGTGAGAAGCTGCCTTTCTTGGGTCAGCATCCGATGGCGGTGCAGATCTCGATAGACGCCGAAATCAGCTACGATCTCAAAAGTAAAGTGGGCATGCTCGAGCGCACGGGGCGATTTGTGGCGTCTGTTGTCTCGAAACGAAGCGGCCGGTTGCAAGATAGCGGCGAGGGGGGCGTCCGACAGAGTCTCGCAATACGATTGTAAATCGGCAAGAGAGTAGCGCCCCTCTTCGAAGAGAAGAGCTGTCGCCACTTTTTGAATCGATTTTGGATCAAAATCGACCAAGCGCACGCCACTAGATTGGGCTTCCAAAAACGGAATTGGCTGCTCTTTTACCATGCGCCGGATCTCTCGCTTCATGGCTTCATGGAACTTCGTAAAAGAGGCCTGGTGACGATGCTCGGGCTCAGAACGGCGGATGAAAGAGGGGATAATCTTGGATAACTCCTCATACGTCCTTTTGCCAATCTCCTGCATCTCTCCCAACGCATGGCAGTGCAATTTCTGAATCAACGTCTCAAAAAAACGGCCATTGCCGTAGACACCCATATTTGTCAAAGTACCCGCTGGCAAAAGCCCTCTGAGAGCATCGCACACCTTGGCTCTCAAAGCAGCCGTGTAAGCTCCCTTGGAGGCCGCCGGATCTTTCGGAAATGATTGTTCGATGTGGGTAGTCAATGGAGGGATCAGCTTACTGTATGTCTCAAACAAGTGGGTCGATGTGTCTAAAAATAACTGCCTATACGCCGACGTCATCAACACGGGCTCTTTGTAAAATAAATACTCCCCGTTGATCTTTTGATCGAAGTAAACGTAACGGGTCGATTTTTCAAGAGGCGAACCACCGATTCTGGCATCTTCGACCACCTTTGCCGCAAGGATCGAAATATTTTCCAGCGCCAGATGCGCTCCGCCAAGCTCGCCAATCGAGTCATCGCCGTACCCATCGAGAATACGATCGTAAAAACTTTGCGCTTTCTGGATCGCTACAAGTTGGTCGTCGCACGATTGCCGTCCCGTCACCGCTTGAAAAGCGACTTCTTCGTTCAGAATAAACTCTTTGAGCAGCAGCTGCCGCAGTCCCAGCGCAGAGCGAGAATATCGGGAAAACAAAGCGCCCTGAATCACTTCTGGCAAATTGCGCAGAGCAAAAATATCGCCTTTTGTATTCGTGACATAGTGTTCTAGAATTTTCAGTTGACTTTCGCTTAAATCCATCCGAAACTCCGTTGAACTATCCCCCACAACTTATGCCAGAAGGTCAGTTAAAATGCAGCTTTTGCAAAGATTACGACGTAACCGCCTTTCGCCCTCTATTCGCTCTATGATCGCTGAGACTGTCCTACCACGCGCATCGATCGTGGTGCCCATTTTTATTGTCGAAGGGTCGAATCAGCGAATCCCTATTCAAAGCCTACCTGGCGTTGATAGGATGAGCATCGATGTTGCCATCGAAGCAATATCAAAATTCCAAGACACAGGCCTACGATCGGCCTGTCTTTTTCCGGTTATTGAACCAACGCTTCGCTCTCTTACAGCGAGCGAAGCATGGAACCCTCATGGTCTCATGGCAACGGCTCTACGCCAAATAAAGCAGGCCCTTCCCGACATGATCATCATGGCGGATGTGGCACTCGACCCATACACATCGCATGGCCACGACGGTCTGGCCGATGCAAATGGGACAATTCTCAACGACGAAACCGTTGCATGTCTGGTAAAAATGGCACTCACCCAAGCGGACTCTGGAGTCGACTTCATAGCGCCGAGCGATATGATGGATGGCCGCGTGATCGCCCTTCGCCAAGCCCTCGATGAAAACGGTTTTCATCACGTCGGCATCGTCGCCTACTCGGCAAAATACGCCTCTGCGCTCTACGGACCCTTCCGAGACGCTCTCGATGTGCGTCTTGGGTTCGGCGACAAGCGAAGCTACCAAATGAACCCGGCAAACGTCCGTGAAGCATTGTTAGAGGCAAAGCTCGATGAACAAGAAGGGGCCGATATCTTGCTCGTAAAGCCAGCTCTGCCTTATCTCGACGTCATCGCCCGCCTCAGAGCCCAGACCCTCAAACCGATCGCCGCCTACCACGTCAGCGGCGAATACGCGATGGTCATGGCCGCCCACGCCAACGGCTGGCTCGACGCTAGGGAAGTCTTTGCCGAGATGCTCCTCTCGATCCGACGCGCGGGCGCCGACCTGATCTTCTCGTACACACCCTACGCAATGTATACCGCGAGGGATTGAAGAATCGCGAAACGGGTAAGGAGGCTGCTTCAAATTTTCGGTCTGGAGTGAGCGGCCGTGCTCGAGAGCACGCCGCGAATGAAGACGAACAATTTGAAGCAAAGCCGACGCCGCCCGGAACCGATTCTTCAATCACGAGCGGTGTAAATCCGCTTTACATTAGTAAAACACGGGCTTAGAGTTAAATCGTTCCCAGTACAGCGTATTGTAGAGATCTTTACCAGTCGCCGCCTTGGCGCCTACGTCGCGAAGCCATGCAGCCATCCCATATTGAATGCGAGTGCGACTCGATTTGTTGAGGAACATATCGAGCGGCATCGAAATAAAAAACCCTTTGTCATAGTACCGTTTCCCGTTGACTACGTCATTGCCATTAGTCCACGTATACCAAAGACCAACCCTAAGTCCACTCGCGTACGTTCTAGACCCTTCTAAACGAAGTCCTTTGTCCCAGGCCAAAAATTGGCCTGCGCTGACCTTGAAATCGAGCCCTAGCGGTTTATATTGATAGTAAAAATCGACAAAATATTGGAAGCCAACGTAGGGGACATAGATAGCGCCATCAGAAGTAAATTTGCGAATCTTGTTGGTAAAGCCCAATCCAAAATAGCGCCGTTTCCAAACAGCTGCCGCTTCAAATCCAATGGCCCAGTTGAAATTGACTGGGTAATACAGGGTCTCGGCCGCAACGCCCCCGTAGGCTACCTCGAAATATCCCGCAGCTAACCTAGAAAACCAACCCGAACCCCAGTTCATGCTCTTTTGAAGATATGCTTGTTCGACATGAAATGAGGCGCTTTGATTATATCGGAGTGTGTCTGTGCGAACGTTGATCAGTTTGGACGGATTGAGGGTGTCTTTATCGCCAATTTTTTGCATACTCGACAAAATCGTGTAGCTCAAGGTGACATTGTAATAGAACTGATCGAGAAGATAGCCCTCAGGGCCAACAAGCACTCCTGTCTCATATTTGAATTTACCCCGACTGCTACCAAAAAACGTTCCAAGCCAAGGACGAAACGTCAACATCCAAACAGGCTTTTTTCTTCGATATAAGAGGTTGCCCTCATAAATACTCGGAGGCGACGAAGCCTCCCTTAAGGGAGCAACGATTTGAAATTCGGCCTCGCCCATGCGGCCGCTGCAGTAGCGTTGAATGTCCTCCAACCGAAAATGGTATTCGTGCTCTAGCACGCCATCGGCCTCTATCACAACTGTCACGCCCGAAAGGTTCTCAGGAGTCAGCGCGCCGAGGACATATTCAATCCGACGTCGAACCTCATCTTCCTCTCTATAGCGCACATTGATTACCTTCATCCAAAGCTCATCCTTACCGTGCTTAGCTGGGACTAAGTAAAGCAGACTTAAATCAAACCCTTGTTCTTGGAAAGCATAGGCAAACTCCTCAGCCAGCTCTCGTTCACTGCGCAAAGGGCCAAGGGACTCTTTATCAACAGGAGCCGTATACGTCGGCGGATCATAAATTTTCGGATAGAGTCCAGAAGTCGCGCCAAGGTTATATTGAAACGCGATGCTCGCCGCCCAATCATCACCTCTGATCGAACTTGCCGATATGCGAAATAGATCCCACAACTTGAGCTGCGCTCCTGCATTGATGCGACTCTTCACAGTGCGTCCCGGGGCATGCTCGTACACATGCCGTTTGTAGTCATTGGCGTCGTATTCGGCCGCTAAAGTCAAACTTTTCCAAAAATAGCGGCTATGTCGAAACGGCGTCCATGCGACACCACCGTAAAATCCCTTGATACGACCTCTGCCCCACCCAAATGTTCCCTCAAGATTGCATGCGAGAAGTTCCTTGGTCGCGACAACATAAAAGGAATTAAAGCGCTGCGTCCCAAGACAATCGTTAATGCCGAGGGCAATATCGGGTAAAAAAGGAAAGCCGTCGTTGGATCGTAGGAGCACGAATTTCAAGTTGGCAGCTCTTTCCGCATCGTCGCCAAACCCGAAATGACCAAAATTGCTCTCCTCTTTTCCGGTGAAGACCCAATAGTTGCCGGTCGCTTCAATGTGATCGAAAAACTGAAACCCCAAACTGTAGATCTGATAAGGCGGTACAGACGCAAATCCAAGCCCTATCAGCCCAGCCTTATAGGTTCTTGCTGAAGGCATTGCAAAATAACCGCCTTGCAGCTGATAGTTGACGAAGACAGGCAAAGAGTCATTGATCTTCGCATCGATCTCTTCCACCAAACGAAGATCTCGAAAAAGATCAGTCGAGGAGCACAACTCCTCACCCGCAAGGGCAGATAACGCTCCGCAGAAAATAAAAGAAAGACGTGTCAAACAAGGCACAATGGGTATGAAGCTACAAGATTTCTTTCAATCGCGCAATTGAAGATTATTGGGTCTCGTCCTATACTCGACTGTCGAGTTCTTCCTTAAAAAGGAACAAAATGGCTTATTTAAAAGATTTCCGCGAAAGAGTTCAAAACAATGATTACCCAAGTTTTTTGAAACTATGGGAAGAGTATTGCTACGGCGATCAACCCGATGGGGAAGAAATTGTCGCGGTCCTTGAACTTGTCAAAGCATCCGAAATGGCAAAGCCTTTTGGTCTACAAGTAGAAAGAATTCTCCCCCTGTGGAGGGAACTCAAGGACCTTGACTGGGCCCATAAAACGCTGCGGCTGATTCTCGATGTGCAAACCACCAATAGCGAAACACTGGCCGATCTAGCCACTGAATACTTAAAGGGGCGCTACGTCGATGACCCTCTTCTCCATGAAAAGCTGCGCCTTGTCGGCCTACGCAATCGCGATAAATTCCAGGGAGCGATCCGAAACTTTGAGCTACTAACCCATCTTAAGAAGGGCAATTTCGTCTACCATACAGCAGGCTGGGGAACGGGAGAAATCATCGAACTGTCATTAGTACGCGAAGAACTCGTCGTCGAATCAGAATACGTCGTTGGCCCACAGCACCTTTCGTTTGAAAAAGCATTTAAAACACTGATTCCTCTTCCAAAAGAACATTTTTACGCCCGCCGTTTCGGTAGCCCCGACGATCTCGAGCAAGAAGCACGTAAATCGCCCGGCAATATCATTCGAATGCTTCTCGCCGACCTAGGACCCAAAACAGCGGCCGAGATTAAAGAGGAGCTCTCTGAGCTCGTCATACCCGCAGATGATTGGAACCGCTGGTGGCAAAATGCCCGAACGAAAATCAAGAAAGATACTAAGATCGAATCGCCGAAAGAGCTCAAAGACCCGTTCAGACTCCGTGATCACGACTTGCCGCACGAGGTGACCTTTTACAAATCCCTCGAAGCCAAGCCAGGAGTCAGCGCAACCATCCAAATGGTCTACGCCTTCTTAAGAGATTTTCCAGAAACAATTAAGAATCAGGAATTTAAAACATCTCTCGATAGCAAGATAAAGGAGTTGATTGCGCAAGAGCATCTCCCTGAACCACAGCACATCCAGCTGCTCTTTTTACTAGAAGACTTAGGCAACCCCTCTTACGTCACGGAAATCAAAGAACTTGTGCGCCATATTCACAACGCTCCCGATACGATCCGCCTTATGGAAGTAATGGCCTTCCAAAAACGAACCCTGCAAGTGGCACAAAAAGAAAGAAAAGATTGGGCAGAAATTTACCTAGAGCTGCTGTTTGCTGTTGATTCGAATATTTTGCGTGATTTTATCCTAGGTGAATTAACCGGGCGCGATACACAAGATGCAATGAAGCAAAAAATCGGCTCGCTCTTAATCCACCCTCTAACATACCCAGAGGTTTTCGTCTGGTATTTTCAGAAAATTCTCGATCCCAAATCAAAACTTCCGTTCGCCGATCATGCGGGCCGCAATCGATTCTTTGAAGGACTTCTCGTCTTGCTTGACCATGTGGAACAAAAGACAGAACAAAAAGAGCTGGTCAAAAAAACTCTCAACTTGATCACTCAAGATCGATATAAAAACGTGCGCGATATTATGCAACATTCGAGCTTAGAAGAGGTCAAAGAGTATCTTCTTCTCGCAACAAAGTGCGGTTCACTCACAGATCACGACATCAAAATTTTATATTCGCTGGCTGAGGTCGTCTATCCATCCATCTCTCGATTGCGCAAAGAAAAGGAAATCATCGAAGATTTCATTTGGACTACGCAAGAAGGGTATCAAAAAACACATCAGCGAATTCAACACATCGCCACCGTTGAAACCGTGCAAAACGCCCGCGAAATTGAAGCCGCCCGTGCACTTGGCGACTTACGCGAAAATGCCGAATTTAAAGCAGCCCTTGAAAAACGCGACCGCCTCCAGTCAGAGATGAAACTTCTATCTGATCAGCTTGGCAGAGCACGGATTATTACGCCCGAAGAGGTATTACAAGACGAAGTGGGTATTGGCAATGTGGTTGTATGCAAAGATTCAAAAGGTACCCATTGCAAATTTACCCTTCTCGGACCTTGGGATGCAGACCCTGAAAGACACGTGTTATCATTCCAGTCAAAACTGGCTCAAGCCATGAAAGGCAAAGTAGTGGGTGAGACTTTTGAATTCCAGGGAGAGACCTTTTCGATTGACGACATACAGAACTACTTTGATCAGAAACGATAAATCAGATAGTGTTCCCGATGTATGAAACTGACAGAACTTGTTATTGCAACATCTAACATGCATAAAATCAGAGAGTTGCGATCAATTCTCAAACATCTGCGCCATCTCGATATCTTGAGTCTGTCTGACTTTCCACACTACACTGCCCCTCCGGAAACCGGGTCGACGTTTCAAGAAAACGCCCTTCTCAAAGCAAGGCACGCGGCAACAGCTTTGGGAAGATGGGTTCTTGCCGACGATTCAGGCCTTGTTGTTCCTGCCCTTGGTGGAGAGCCAGGAGTACGGTCAGCTCGATACGCCGGTGAAAATGCAACCGATGCGGACAATAGAAAAAAGCTCCTTGAACAAATGCACCACCTCATGGCAGAGGATCGACGCGCCTATTTTGAATGCTGTTTAGCCCTTGTATCTCCCTCAGGCAAAGAAAAATGCGTATGCGCCAGCTGCGAAGGAGCAATCCTATCGCAACCAACGGGAGGGGGTGGGTTTGGATATGATTCATTATTCATCAAAGACGGCTACAGTAAAACATTTGGTGAACTCGAAGAATCAACCAAAAATCGCATCTCACACCGCCGT
>JBDKJI010000036.1:0-5060 GCA_039796655.1 Chlamydiota bacterium
GAGTGAGGATCGTTATTGCCGCGTCCGGTACAAGCTCTTTGATCCGCCACACCATGGCATACACTCCTAGAGGAATGTCGCCTAAACCCCGATTCCAGCCAAGCAAAACACTGCGACGCGCCTTGCGAGCCAATTTTCTTAGCTTGCGATCAAACGGGTTCGGAAATAAAGAGCGGGATAATGATCTAAACACGCCGTTTTTGCTGTAACACTCGTTCTACACGCTGCAAAACCTCATCCACGCCGATCGACGTCATACACCGAAAATCGATGGGACAATCGCGACGAAAGCAAGGTGAGCAGGATACTTTTTTATATACTACAGATAGTGGCTGCCTATACGGACCGGTCGCTGCCGGATCGGTCGACCCAAACAAGGCGACCACCTCAACTCCCAAAGCATCAGCTATATGCATTGGACCACTGTCATTTGTCACAAACACATCGCAATCGGCAATCAAGCACATGAGCTGTCGCAAATCAGTTTTTCCAGCAAGATCGATGACGCGCTTGGGCAACCCACGGCAAATTGCCTTCACCTGCCCTGTCATGCTTGGGTCGCCGAAGAATACAATAGTCCAGTTTTCTTGCTCCGCAAGTCGTTTTGCGAGCTCTCTAAAACGTTCGTTCGGCCAACACTTTGCACTGCCATACGAGGCTCCGGGATTAATCCCGACAATTCTTTCGCCGGGTACATGGCCATTTTGTGCAAGAAGATCTCTCGCTAACGCTTGTTGACTACCCGAAAGAGACAATTTCGGAGCCGTCTTTGAGCCCTCTATGCCTAAAGGGCGCAAGAGCTGTTTGAACACTTCGACCTGATGCATACCCACAGGCAAAGGCAGACGATCTGTCAGCAATAGAGAGCGAAAATTACCCTTAAAACCAATTCTTCGCGGGATTCCTGCTTGCCAAAACCACCACGCCGATGAAAAAGAGCGAGTAAGCAAGACTCCCACATCGTATTGCCCCTCTTCAAGTTTGGCAATGATATTGCGTTTTTCCTGACGCCTTTGGAATTTGCTTTGGGGCCTTGTGAATCGAAATAATTCATTGATCGACGCATCATCGGCAAGCAGATCAGCCACTGACGTTTGTGCCATTGCCGTGATACGAGCCGAGGGAAACGCACGGCGCAGATCAATTAAGACGGGGGTCGCCATGACAAGATCGCCGACCCAATTCGGCATGCGCACGACGATGTTGTTGGGCGTCAAAGGAAGAGCTCCCATGACCTTTGATCATATCGTTTGGGTAATATATCCTCAAACTCAGTCGGCAGGCTGCTCTACCGAGAGCCTTTCCAGATGCGCCAACACCTTGATATACGCTTCAGGACGAACACTTGTCGCTCCTCGATAGGGATAATCAAATGCCACAATTAAAAAAATAATTAGACCGTTGATTACTCCAAACAATACTGCGTACCACGACCGCCCTTTCTCGGTCTTCGCAAGCAGGCTCCAAGCAAACACAAACATCAAAAACGCACCTAAAAGAAGCGTGCTCCAAAGAACTGTCTCCAGTCCGTGGTTATTGATATACGCTCTTAAGCGGCGCGCATCGAATAAATCGAAGATCATCCGCACCGTCTCGGCGTGGACAACGATCTGCTCTTGCGTATTCGGATTAAAATCGATGATCACGCGATATAATCCTTCAATGGCTGTCTGCGCTTGAGGGCTTTCTTTGCCACGTCTTTGCAGGGGCCACTCTTTTTCGATCACCAGATGCAAATATTGCTCCACTAGAGTACGAATCTGGTTTTCTAAAGGATTGGGGTAAATCCTGGCATTGAGCCAGATGTTGTTGGTAATATTCGCCTCTTTTGCGGTAATCGCCACGGCTCGATCAAACGCGCCCCAAACAGAAACCGCAATAAAACCAAGAACAATTGCATACAAAACCCCCGCTAAAGAGGACAAACCTGTCGGCACCTGATCATCGACACCGGGACAATAGGTGCGCAACACCCTTCGAACGAGTTGCTGCCCAACAATTGAGATGAGGGCAACTAAAGACAGGATGATCAGCAAAAGTAGCCAATTAGGCAAATCGTAAACGATATTGATCAGCATCTTATATACCTCTCGTTAACACACACAAGTCAAAGGTGCAAGAATTGTCGTTGAACTGATCCCAATCTCTATGTTATATACAGATGAGACCACGCCTCACTCAAGGTGCAAGAAAGATGACTCAGAAAAAGCGTATTTTACTCATCGAGGATGAAGAGGATATCGCAGCCCTCATCAAGCTACAAGCAGAAATCACCGGTTACAAGTTGCACGTTGAGGTCGACGGAATCAACGGCTACCGAGCGATCGAAAGAGAAAAACCCGACCTTGTGATCTTGGACGTGATGCTCCCTGGGGAAAACGGCCTCGATGTATGCCGTAAAATGAAAAACAACCCCGAACTCAAAAATATCCCCGTCATCATCCTCTCTGCAAAAGGCGAAGAACTCGATGTCGTTTTGGGGCTAGAGCTCGGGGCCGATGACTACGTGCCCAAGCCATTTTCACCCAAAGTGCTGTTTTCTCGAGTCAAAGCAATCTTGCGCAGAGGCAAAGAACCCGAGAAGGCCGTACGCACAGCGCAATTTGGACAATTTGTGCTCGACATTGATCGGTATATTTTGAAGAAAGGAGATAAGCAAATACCGCTAACTCTTTCTGAATTTGGCATTTTACGCCGCCTTGTCACCAACCGAGGCAAAGTGCTAACGCGCAATCAACTTCTCGACGATATCAATAATGATGATGCTTTCATCGTCGATCGCAACATCGACGTTCACATTGCTTCTTTACGCAAAAAACTAGGGCCTACATTCGACTGGATCGAAACTGTTCGAGGCGTTGGATACCGATTTAAAGAAGAATCAGCCTAGTTCTTTTTCCTTCATTTGTGTATACAGAAGTGTTATGCATATAAGAGCCTTATTCCTGCTTATTTTTCTCATTTCGTCAGCGTGCACGAGCAACACAGGCACAGGCGTCCTTGCGGGCGGCGCTCTCGGCGCTGGTGTCGGTGGCCTCGCAGGCGGTGGGAAAGGGGCCCTAATCGGCGGAGCTGCGGGCGTGATCGCCGGCGGACTTGTCGGCGCAGCCCTTGATGAACAAGATCGCAAAGTTATGGAAAGAAGCAGCCCCCGTACCGTGGACCGAATGGATCATGGAGAGCCACTCACCATCAACGACGTGATTAAGCTCAGTCAAGGCGGAGTCAGCGATGACTCAATCATCAGCTATATGAAAGAAACCAATAGCTCGTATCGCCTCAGCCAAGCGCAAGTACGGCGCCTCCGCGATTCAGGGGTTTCTCAAAGAGTCATCGACTACATGATAAGTACTGGGGTGTGAGGCTCCCTTGTTGCAAAAAAAAGAAAAAACCTTTACACCGTATGGAGCAATCACACCCCCCGGTGGACCGATGTCTGTTGACCTCGATACTGACTATTCTGGTGATGACTCTCTCTTCCAAACGAGACAATCTCAACTATACCGTACCGTTTTACGCGAATTCAAAGGAGCATCACAAGCGTTTGTCTTGTTCAATTTAATTTTCGGATGCGCTCTCACCGCAGAGGCCTTGCTACTGGTTTTCTGCTTTCCTTTTTTGAACCGCACATCTATCCTCGCTTTTGTTCTGGGCGCGTTTTTACTAACCCTGTTCTCGTTTGTGATTTTTCGCATCTATCTTCAGGCAAAAAAACCAGACCAATGGCTCCAACTCAAAGATCAATTTCTTGTATCCTACAAGCGAGCTTTGCCCATGCCGCCCGGTACCGCAGGGCACCACTTATCAGCTGCCAACGCACTGATGAAGCTGGCTCACTATCTACAAGACTTCGAATCCCACTTTTATAAAGTACCTTCCTACCTACGTCAATTAAACCGACTCATTTCCAGCTTTTCAACCTACTGCTACGCCTCTGATGTATTCTCATTCAAAGAACAACTGCTATTAGAAGCGATCGAAGAACACGTGCAGCAGATCCGCATCGCACCGAGCGATCTCGAAGTGCACGCGTCGCTCGCAAGCGCCTACCTAGCTCTGGCAGCTATCTATCGAACAGCGCAAATCGAAGATCGCTCCAAATACTTTGCGAATCTCGCGCTCGAAGAATTTCACATTCTATGTCACTTTGCCCCAAATGATCCATGGGTCCATGAACAACTTGCTGCGGGCTACAAAGAGCTCGAAATGGCCCCAGAAGAAACAAAAGAAACAGAACTGCTCTTAAAACTTAGACCCCAAGACCAAGAGCTCCTTTTCCGCCTCGGTCTGCTCTATTTTCAACAACGGCTGAACGGAAAAGGGCTCCAAATTTACGAACAACTCAAAAAATCAAACCCCAAGCAAGCAGAAGCGCTCATCGGCGCTTATGCTTTACGAAACTCGCATTCATAAACATAAACATCTGAAAACAATCGACTTGAAATAATGGTCAGTGGATCCCAGGACGCTATTTTTGCTTTTGTTTCGATAAAAATCGTCGCCCCCTCTGCGAGAAGTTGATATGCGACGAGTTCATCAATAAACAAGCGAGGTGATACCTCATAAGGGGGATCGATATAGACAATATCGAATTGACCTCGGAGACGCTTCAAAGTGGGGACAATTGTGGCTTCCATACCCAGCAAAGCGCCATTTTTACGAATGCATTCTTGTGCAAACCTGTGACTTTCGATGAAAAGAGCGCTATCTGCACCGCGGCTTAACGCCTCAAAACCCATCGCGCCACTACCCGCGCACACATCGAGAAACCGCACGCCTGAGATCTTGTGCTGGCAAATATTGAATACCGCTTGGCGCACCATGGCAGCTGTAGGACGCGTAATATTCCCTTTCGGTGACGTTAAAAGACGCCCTTTCCATTTCCCTGCAATGATCTTTAACATGAACCTATCCCAATATTCCAATAGTCCGCTTTTCGAGCCTTTTTCCCCTTTTTTTAAAGGTCGCTTCTTGGGCTACTTTTCAAGTAGGCCCTACGAAGCGACCTTTAAAAAATGTGAAAAAAACTGCAAAAATCAAACCTTTTGAATAGTGGGATA
>JBDKJI010000037.1:0-16339 GCA_039796655.1 Chlamydiota bacterium
GGTTCTCTGCGAGAGCAAAACGCAAATCAAAAGAGTGGCAAACGGTGCGATGATCGGATAGCGCATCCATTCAAAGAACTCTGCATTCCCCCGTACTTGGGCTAGTTCAGCTAGCTTCGCAAATAAAAGCCCCATCGCTACGATGGTGACGAAGAGCGATATTTGTCTGAGCGATCTCGAAAATTCGAGTTGGCTGATCCGAAAATACAAAGCGCCGATCGTCACAAAAATCATAGCAAGCAGCGCGCTGCCAATCATACCGAGCGGGTGGTCGAGCTCTCTGCCATCGGTCAATGCCGCACGCAGCGCTTGCATCATCGTCAGATGGCGCGACGTCACACGCTCACCCTGATCGACCAGCCTCGTCCCCGCTGCCACTTCAGTCGATGCGTCCGATACCGAACGACTCACCTTAGCTTTGAGCGCATGTTCCAAGGCAAGATCTTCAATGAGCTCCCACTCTTGGCCGCGAAACGGCTGCATCACATAGTCAATTGTCTCGGTCCGAAATCGATTCGTATCGCGCAGCTGCTGCCCGATTTGCGCCCACACCTCATCGCTCAAAGGCATCCGGCCAAGCTCAAATGTCACATAGGTCCACTCATAATAGGTGTTACCAACAGTCCCCACTGTTGTAAGCCGTTTTAACGTCCGTGGATCGGTAAATCTAGCCTCTAACAAAAGCTCTTCCAGCTCATCGGCCGCCTTGTACATCTCATCAAATGGGGTACTTGGCGCTGCCTCTCGCCAAGCTCTGCTTTTAATCAGCGACTCATCGAGCTTCTCTCGCACTTGCCGAATGTGTCGATCATCGATCTGATAAATGAGCCCAATGTCGCGCATCGCCTCTTGCTTCATCAAGATCGTCGTCTCATAGTCGGGGAACGCAAAATCGACCTCCGCCACAACAGACCTTTCCGCCCGATGGTTCAGCACCAAGCGATCGAGCTTGATCTCCCGAAAATGAAAAAAAAGCGATAACATCAAGACGCAAGCCAAGGCGACAAGTAAACGGAGCCCCCGGTTATGGCTTTTCAGCCATGCGCACAAGGAACCCTCATCACACCTTCGTTGCATAGATCTACTAGGCACAATAGTACTCTTATGTCTCTTCCACTGCAACCTCACGGACCATCAAAAATCAAGAAAAGTTGTGAAACGGGTTGAACAATTGACATCCGGTAAGCGCGAAGTCCTTGTCGTTTTCTGTCACAAGGATTAAATGATGCTGGATGGCTGTGGAAGCTAAAAGAGAATCTACTACTGGAAGAGAAACCCCCTGTCGTTTTTTTTCTCCGCATAGCTGACCCCACACCAGCAAGGTTGTCGTATCCAAAATTAAAATCCGTTCTCTAAATCGAGGAATCAGTTCGCCTACAAGCCAGTCCTCGAGCGCCATTTTTTTGAGAGCATCTGCTTGGCTTAGCTTTGCAATCCCTTGTTGGATTTCGCCTAAACTCAGCGCGCTCACGTAGTAATTAGATTCAGAATGACGAGCCAACCACGCACTGAGTTTTGGATCTGGATAGGCTGCGAGTTTACGCATTTTTGACAGAATGCAAGTATCGAGTAAATAAGTCATAAATCGACGTCTCTTCCGGTATCTAAGCTTCTCTCTATAGAGAGATCGAGTTCTGGGTAAGGGGCCTTCATGAAAAACTCAAGAAGAGTGTCGCGAGGCGCGAGAAGAGTTTCAAACTCTTCCTTTGACATAATAACAGCTATGGGTTCCCCATTCTTTGTAATCGTTTGATAACCGCTCTTTGTCGCCTCGTTGACCAGCTCAGAGAAGCGAGCTTTTGCTTCTTGAATCTGCCACGACCGTGGTTTTCGTTTTGATCGCCTCATATGCACCATGACTAGACTGTCTAGATTTAGACTACCAGAAACGCATTTATTCATGTTATTTTATACGTAAACCATTGTTTACTAACATATTACAATTTATTTTTGCCAATCCAGATGCCGCGCAGGCGGAAGAGGTATGGCGCCAAATAGATTGAACCTATATAATTAAGCTGTTGAATACAAACCTCTAAGGTTCAAAGAGATGAACGCTCAATACCAAGCCCTTGCCAGACGCTTTCGACCAAGCCAGTTTGCCGATCTCGTGGGGCAAGATGCTGTAAGGACTACTCTGCAAAACGCACTGCGCAAGCAGCGGGTGGCACATGCATATCTATTTTCAGGGCCGAGAGGTGTTGGGAAAACGACTGTAGCGCGCCTGTTTGCCAAAGCGATTAACTGCACTGCGCTCTCTACGGATCTAGAACCCTGCGACAAATGCCCCTCCTGCGTTGAAATTGGGCTTGGACAATCGCTCGACGTCATCGAGATCGACGGCGCCTCCAATCGCGGTATTGACGACATCCGGCAAATCAACGAAACAATCGGCTATGCCCCGTCCCCGGGCCGAAAGAAGATTGTGATCATCGACGAAGTGCACATGCTCACAAAAGAGGCGTTCAACGCCCTTTTGAAAAACGTAGAAGAGCCCCCTGCCCATGCCAAGTTCTTTTTTGCAACGACAGAGCCCCATAAAGTGCCTGCGACAATCGTGAGCCGCTGCCAACGATTTGATCTGCGCAGGCTTGACGAGACGACAATCATTGGGAAACTGACTCATATTGTGCGAGAAGTCAAAGACAATGTTGGCGAAGGCGTGCTCCATTTGATCGCCCATCTGGCTGAAGGAAGCCTACGCGATGCTGAGTCGCTCCTCGATCAACTGCTGTGTTTTGCGAGCGCCCCGATCACCGTGCAATCGGTCCAATCTCTTCTCGGCCTAGCAGGGCAAGAGCTCTTTTTCGACCTCGACCGAGCGTTTGCAGACGGCAAAGCAGCCTACGCCTTTGAGCTTTCCGAGACACTGTTTCGCGCCGGCAAAGACCCAAGCCACTTTTTGACGCAGCTGATTGAACACGCAAGGCTCCTTAGCCTTGCGACAACAGTTGGACCCAAAGCGCTGCCTCTGCACGTTGAGACGGCCTACACCAAAAGCGCAGCGCACTATAGCCGCGATCAAGCGCTCTATCTTTTCGAGTATGTAGTCCGCATGGAACCCGAGATCCATCGTAGCGTAGCGCCTAAAGTGACCCTCGAGACCATCTTGCTCCACTGGATCAAAAGCCGCCACCGCCTCAGCATCGACGCGATCGCGCGCCGCCTCGTCGAACTCGAAAGCGCCCTTACCGCGAAAGAGCCCATGGTTGAGATGAGTGCGGCCATTGAAGATAAAAAACACGCACCGCAGCTGGCAAGCGTCGCACCCCCCGCCATCGATCCACAGCCCGTTTTAAAACCAGTACCTTTTGCTCCTAGCATCGCACTACAACCCGTTCCGGACACCGACTCACCCCTACCCTTTCAGAAAAAAGACCCCACCCCAGAAATACCCAAAGCCTACATCGATACGATCGTCCAATTCGCCGCAGTCGAACTAGAAGGATCCGTTAAGCGCCACTAGGACACAATGGACCTGTCTACCTTATACAAAGAAAAGCTGCACTTTCAGAAGGCTCATTTTGAGCTCATTGATCACGAAGATACATTGGTCGCAACTGTTTTTAAAATCACCCAGCCCAATGGCGAGAAATTCATCCTCAAAATATGCTCTCGCACCCAAGATTACCTTCATGAAGCCTATTTTCTGACTCACTTTCGTAGTAAAATTCCGGTACCCCGCATCATCAAGCTATTGCCTCCAAAAGATGACCTATACCGAGAGGACTTGAAGAATTGCGAAACGGGCAAGGAGGCTGCTTCAAATTTTCGGTCTGGAGTGAGCGGCCGTGCTCTGAAGCACGCCGCGAATGAAGACGAAAAATTTGAAGCAAAGCCGACGGCGCTAGGGAACCAATCTTCAATCGCGAGCGGTATACATGGGGCCATTCTCATGGAATGCCTACCTGGCACATTGCTTAATCCAACAATGTTAACCAACGAGCTCTGTTACGAACTCGGCACTCTCCTTGGCACCATTCATCTAGATCCAGTCGAGGGCTATGGAGATCTCACTGAACCTAAGCAGCTATCTTTCGACCCTCGAGTGCCTTTCACACAAAAATTTGACGAGGGCATGGCTGAATGCCAAGGCCATTTGCCTAACACTCTCCTCAAAAAATGTCGCCGGTATTATAACAACCACATCGATCTTTTGCTTGAGGCAGACGGTCCTTGCATCGTACATCGCGATTTTCGGCCAGGTAACATCATCGTTGATCAAGGCAAAACTCGAGGTATCATTGATTGGTCTTCAGCTCGTGGAGGCGTTGCCGAGGAAGATTTTTGCATTCTGGAATGCGATGAGTCGCCTATGCACCCTTCTCACAGACAATCCTTTCTAAGTGGTTACGCTCAAATCAGAAAGGTTCCAGAATATCACCGGATTCTACCTCTCTTACGCTTGAGCAAAGCTGTTGGAGTCATTGGGTTCACAGTCAAACGCGGAACCTGGAAACACAAGGGTTCCAAGATTTATCAATTGCATCGTCAATACATCGAAGAAAACATATAAATTGCTGTATCTTAATTATTTAAAAATCAGCACTGAATGGATCCCACCTCGTATCGGAAGATAAAAGTGTTGAATCGAGAGGATAAAACACGCGATCAGAGAGATTTATACCGCATCCGTTCACGATCTCTAACGCACAGCTTCGAGGTTGAGATATTGTTTGAGGTCGTAGGCCGACATGTATTCGAGGGCTCCTTCGGCAAGGCGGCATGCCTCTAGGATTCTCCACTTGCGGATGGTGTGCTTGACGAGGGGGATGTGGCGCGAGGCGACAGAAAACTCGCGGATGCCAAGGCCGATCAAGATCGGGATGAGGGCAGGGTCTGCCGCTGTCTCACCGCAGAGGATGACGGGCTTTCTCGCTTGGTTGGCCGATGCGACGACCATCCGGATGAGGCGCAAGATGCTTGGATGGGTTGCATAATAGAGATCGGCGGTGTAAGGGTTGCTTCGGTCGGCGGCGAGTACGTATTGCACAAGGTCGTTGGTTCCGATAGATAAAAAGTCGGCTTTCTCCGCAAGCGCATCGCACATGATCGCCGATGAAGGCACCTCAATCATACAACCGACGGGAACTGCTTTACCGAGTTTATGCCCTTCAGCCTTGAGTTTGGCCGAAAGCTCGTCTATCATGTTCCTGACCAATACAAGCTCTTGGACGTCAGAGACCATGGGAACTAACACATGCACTTCGCCATAGCGCGACGCGCGTAAAATTGCCCTGAGCTGCTCGCGCAAAATATCGGGATAGCGAAATAAAAATCGGATCGCCCTGCAACCGAGCGCCGGATTCATCTCGTGGCCGATGGCTTGGAAATAGGCAGCCGCTCTTTCTTGCATGTTGCCATCGACCTTCTTGTCGCCACCCACGTCAAATACGCGGATCACAAGGGGCCTACCTTTGAGCGCTTTAGCCATCCGGCGATAAATCTCAAATTGCTCCTCTTCAGAGGGGAACTCTTTTTTGGCTAAAAAGAGGTACTCTGAACGAAAGAGCCCTACGCCCGCAGCGCCACTTTTCAATACATGATCGATCTCTTTGGGGTTCTCAAGGTTCGAAAAAATGCGCACTTCATAGCCATCAACCGTCTCTCCTTTGAGATGCGCAGAGCTTTTCAAAGCACGGAAATCTTCGAGATATCCCCTCTTGATCTCTTGATATTTGCGTAAGGTCATCTTTGTCGGGTTGATGATCAACAAGCCTTCAGATCCATCGACAATGACCGAATGGAGGTTGAGGCGTTTGAGAACTTTGATATCGATGTTGGCGACATAAGGAATCCCCTTGGCCCGCGCGATGATCGCCGCATGCGACGTAAGGCCACCGACTGCTGTCACAAACCCTGAAACGAGGGATGCGTTCGCCTCCACTGTTTCTGAAGGGACAAGCTCTTGCGTCAAAATCACCGAATTGTGCGGCACGTCTGACATCCGAACGCGCCCGAGCGGATGGAGATGGCCGAGAATACGGCGCGACACGTCCACGACGTCGCGCACTCGCTCTTGGAAGTAGGCGTCTTTGAGGGTGCTAAATCGGCTTTTGTATTCTTCCATGAGACCTTGGAAGATCATCTCCGTATTGACTTGTTTCGATCGGATCTCATCTTCGATTTCTGTCGTGAGCATCGGGTCGTGCATCATTTCGAGGTGCGTTCCCAAAATAGCCATGATCTCGGGATGCAACGAGTTGCGCTGTAATTGCTCTAGATCACGCCGACTGAGGTCGAGCGCTTTTCGATACCGGTCGATTTCTCGATCGACTTCCTTCGACGGAATGCACACTTGGGGCACATCGTCTTCAAAACTCATAAAAAAGAGAGGGTTACCGATAGCAACGCCTCGGCTGATGGGAAGACCTCGAAGAATGACCTCTTCGTTGGATGCCATTACCCTTCTCCAAACTCCTTATCAAACGCGCTAATCAAATGGTGCATTGTCATTTCAGCGTCGTCGCCGTCGACAGTGATCTCGATGTGCGCGTTCTTTTTTGCGGCGAGCATCAAAATGCTCATGATGCTCCGTGCATTGATCGTCTCATTTTTATAGGTGAACCAAACGGAAGAACGGCGCGGCTGGAGCAGCTTGACGATCGATGCCGCCGGCCTCGTATGCAGGCCAAGAGAGTTTTTCACCTTGACTTTACGAACGATTTTCACTAATCACCTTTTTCTTTTGACGTCTCGCAATCGTCTCGAGGAGTTTTGCATTGAATTCTTTGGCCGAATTATATCCCATGTCCTTGAGTCGATGGTTCAATGCGATCGTTTCCAATAACAACACCACATCACGCCCCGGCTTCACAGGCAAGACGTGATAAGGAACACTCACTTCAAGAACGTCGATGAATTTGTCATCGAGACCAATCCGATCATAGAAATGTTGATCGTCCCACTCCTCGAGCTTGACGATGATGTCAATCCCCTTATCGGGGCGAACACACACCGCACCGTATAAGTGAGCGACGTTGATGATCCCAATCCCGCGGATCTCCATCAGGTGGCGCGTGAGTTCAGGCCCTGACCCGACAAGATACGACCCTTCTTTCTTTTTGACTCGAACAACGTCATCTGAAATCAAACGGTGACCCCTTTCAATCAGGCCAAGGGCCGCTTCGCTCTTGCCCACGGACGACTCGCCCTGGATCAAAACCCCGACGCCAAAGACCTCCACCAAGGTGCCGTGGAGCGTTGCTGTAGGACAAAACTCTTCCAGAAGAAGAAATGTGATTTGACTCACGAGCTGGGTTGCTGACACATTCGCTCGAAAAAGAGGCACTTCTTGCGCCTCACACAGTTGAACGAGTTCCTTCGGAGGTCGATGTCCTCGCGCTACGATGATGGCAGGGGTGGCCGGCGCTAAAAGACTGGCTAAGCGCTCTTTTCTCGTCTTGGCATCAAGCTCTTTTAAATACTCAATTTCTTGGCGCCCCATAATTAAGATGCGAGCGGGCACAAACCCCTTTAAATACCCCGTCAGACTTAAACCTGGGCGATGGACTTCAGCCTTTGTGATGCGGCGATCGAGCCCCTTACTCCCCGCCACGAGCACCAAACCTAAAAGCTTTTTATGTTGCTCATAAAAATGTTGCACCAAAAACATGTTTTTACCCAATTGTTCCTTCGAGATACGCGATCAACCACTCCTCGAATGACACAAAAGCATACGTATCACTTTGTGCTCTTCTGTCTTGTATATTAGATGCCGTATAATCAATACCAGATAAATATACATTTCCCATTTCAGAATTTGGATACCAATCGGCAAAAAAACACTGAAATGAATTGAGTCCTTTTGATTCGAAAAAAGGAATCAATGACGTTGGATCAACAATTTTTTCGCCGGAGAGAATCGACCGCTCTTTTTGCATGAGCCATTCGATGAGGTTGCGGTGCGTTTGCGCTATGTCTTCACACGAAATCATCGCGATTTCAGAGAGCTTGCCAAAGCCGCTATGGATACGCAAAAACGAACAATAATCACGCGGTAATTTGTGTCCCACTTCGTCTTGCATCTCCATGATCTCTTGTTCACTTGCTGGAACAAGGCCCCGGAAAAAGCAACTGTTGTCGGCAAGGCTGTACACTAGTTCGGCTCGCTTCTGATTGCGCTCTTGCGCAATCACAACCGCTACATCGTCGAGCTGTTCAAAAAAGGCCGCCATACGGTCATAAACAAAGGGGTTATATGGTAGAAGGTCAAGCCAAAAATCTCTAGCAAATTCAACGCGAAGACTTGCGCTCACACGACTGAGCTCAAACCAACCGCGCGGAATCCGCACTCCTTGGAGCTCATCCCATCCAATAACAGCGTCGGAGATCACTGTCGCCTGGAGGGCATCATCTTCATAAAACTGTTTGGCCAGATTGTTCATAGAGACAAGCCGACTTTGGCACATATCAAAAATATTTTTAAACATATTTTGACATCGGTTGCTTCAAATAAAATCCACTGTTCGGGTACCTTGGGCGCATGGCATTTACAAAGGTCGTCATCATCGGCGGGGGGTTTGCAGGGCTTAACGCCGCGAAAAAACTGGGTGGATCAAAATACGACGTTTGGCTCATCGACAAAACAAACCACCACCTCTTCCAGCCTTTGTTATACCAAGTCGCAAGCGCGGCCCTATCCCCCGGTGACATCGCTGTTCCCATCCGCGAAATATTAAGCCCCTATGAAAACGTCACCGTATTGATGGGCGAAGTGGTCAAGATCAATAAGCAAGAGCACTACGTCGAGCTGAAAAACGGCGATCGAATTGGTTTTGAATACCTCATCGTTGCAACGGGCGCTCGCCATTCGTATTTTGGTAAAGACGAGTGGGAAGAGTTTGCACCGGGACTCAAAACATTGAGCGACGCTTTGAAGATTCGAGAGCGGATCTTGATCTCGTTTGAGCTTGCTGAACGGTGCGATAGCATCTCGGAGGCCAAAAAATTTCTCAACTTCG
Source organism: Chlamydiota bacterium (assembly GCA_039796655.1). Taxonomy (GTDB): domain Bacteria; phylum Chlamydiota; class Chlamydiia; order Chlamydiales; family SM23-39; genus JBDKJI01. The sequence continues at coordinate 8,964 of JBDKJI010000037.1, forward strand.
TCATCATCGGCGGGGGGCCTACCGGCGTCGAGATGGCCGGCGCAATTGCCGAAATCGCCTACAAAACAATGCTAAAAAATTTCCGCCGCATCGATACGACAAAGACAAAGATCTATCTCGTTGAAGGCTCACCCCATATTTTGCCCGTGTATCCTCCTGAGTTGTCGAATAAAGCGCAATCCTACCTTGAGCAATTTGGCGTCACCGTCATCGCAGGCAAACGAGTCACCAAGGTGTCCTCAGAAGGAGTCGAAATCGAAGGCTCGTTTATCCCCGCCAAAAACATCTTATGGGCCGCCGGCAACCAGGCGGGCGCTATGCTCAAAACACTTGATGTACCCCTCGATCGACAAGGGCGTGTGATGGTCGGCCCTGACCTATCCATCCCCGAGCATCCAGAGATTTTTATCCTGGGCGATGCCGCTGCAGCAACGGATAAAAACGGCAAGCCTCTGCCGGGCCTTGCCCCGGTCGCCGTCCAACAAGGCGCCTATGTCGCTAAAATGCTCCGCATGCGCCTTCTCGCCAAAGATCGTCCTCCGTTTAAGTACCTTGACAAAGGGACGATGGCAACCATCGGCAGCGCCAAAGCCATCGGTATGTTTGGCAAACTCAAATTCAGCGGCCTGATCGCTTGGCTTGCCTGGTGCTTTATCCACATTGTCTACTTGATCGGATTTCGCAATCGGCTCATTGTTCTCACCCAATGGCTCTTCTCGTACGTCTCCTCTCAGCGTGGCGCAAGGCTTGTGAGCCGCTGTCTCGACGAAGAATTGTCCTCCCATTACACGCCGTAATTGAGGCACATATTTTTTTCTGGCAGCGCCATCCCGCGTTGCTCGTGGGACTCACAAGCTTAATCACCTCGGGCAGCGTGTTATTCAACGCCCTTTGGTTTTGGGTCCCTATATACGGCACGTACCTCATTGTATGCGACCTTCGACACCAATGGATCATTGCGGTAGGAGCCTGGCTCTACACGATCGCCATCATAGGGACGCCCATTGCACCGCAGAGCGTGACCGGCTATTTTAGCCCTAGCTCTGTGACAATGGCGCGCCCCTTATTCCAACCACGGGTACGCTACGAAGGGACCCTGTCAGTTCACGGTCGATCCATCCCCTGCGTCATCACACACCCTGTTGCCGACCGCCCAAAAGCAGACTGCGATTGGATCGTCGAAGGGCGCCTCGAACGCTTCGACTCCTCATATCGACTCAAAATGGATCAATGCTACCGCCTTACAACGCATACAAAGTGGCTGGGCCCAGAGTGGCGTTTTGTCATGCAACAAAACGCTGCCGCGTTCACAAGCCAACATATCCGATCGCCCGCTGTCGCCGCCTTCATCAACGCGTTGACCATCGGCCATCGCACGGATCCACTACTCCAATACCAATTCGGCAAGCTCGGACTACAGCATGTGCTAGCCATTTCAGGGTTTCATTTCGGCGTGTTGATCTTGTGCTGCACGTCAGGTCTACGATGGCTCATCCAAAAAAAGGGGCGCCAAGTGGCCCTCATGGGATGCATTGTGTTGTACTACCTTTTCCTCGGATCATCCCCTTCGATCACTCGAAGCTTTATTATGGCGCTGCTCTTTCTATGGGGCGAATATCGAGCCCTTCCAACAAGCCCTTTGAATTTACTCGGCGCCGCTTTGATTACCGAATGGCTCTTCGACCCAACCGTTGTGGCAAACGTGGGTTTCCAACTCAGCTACAGCGCAACTGCCGCGATTTTATTTTTTGTCCCTTGGCTTCATAACAGACCCTATGCTCTCACAGACTACCGCCACCTGAATGTAGCGTTGATCTACGTGCGTAAAGCCATTTTACTCAATGCCGCTGTCAACATATCGATCGCCGTCTTACTACTATTCCATTTCCACACATTCCCTTGCCTTTCGATCTTCTACAACTTGTTTATCCCCACCCTCGTCGGATTGCTCATCATGCTGTGGCTGATTGCGATCGTCGTACATCTGTTTATAGGGCCTTATTTGTTTGGCCTCGTCAATGCTCTCGGCACCCAAATCCTCGAACTGGTTGCCTACCCTCCCTTGCCGTTAGATAGACAAATCGTAGTAGAGTCGCTGCCCGTGTGGGTTGCGTTTTCTGTTTTGTTTGGACTCCTTGTGATCGGCATTCATACGCAGCAAAAGAAATGTTGACATTTCTTTTGCTGTTTCTTTATATGTTTCCGTTTCCTAACACAGGAGTTGTATATGTCCATACCACCTGTCAAAAGGCGTAAGCCTTCTACACCCCCTCCACCTGAAGCGCACCCAAAAGGACATGACATCCTTGCCGCCCTCCAAGCCCGGGTTGACGAGACTGCCCGCACAATTCAAGCCAATCTACAAGGTTCTCAACCCAATCCACCAAGACCGTTGCCCCCCGTCATCCCACAACCTCTGCGACCGTTGAAGCCGCAATACGCGACCTTGTACATTATGCCCATCCCCATTTGGTTTCAGGGCCAGTGGCAGAGATTGGGGTACATCATGCCTATCAATCACACCGATATAAAACAGCCTTCGATTGACAAACAGGGCCCCACCCAGCTAAAATCGGGGCCTGTTTTTTAATGGCGGTCGTAGCTCAGTTGGTTAGAGCGTTGGATTGTGGATCCAAATGTCGCGGGTTCGAACCCCGTCGATCGCCCATACTTTATAACCATGGGTTTGGCTATTGTGACTTGGCTGCAGGCCCTGATTCTAGGTATCGTCCAAGGCATTACTGAATTTTTTCCTGTCAGCTCCTCCACCCATCTGCGTTTGGCCCGCTATTTTCTGGATGTAGGTGACGTCCCCGTCACCTTCGATCTCGCCTGCCATGCGGGCACCCTCGCCGCACTGGCCCTTTTTTTTCGCAAAGAGATCGTAGGGGTGCTCTCGTCTCTAAGAGAGATGAGCTACTTTGCTCTCGCTGTTCTCCCGCTCGTACCTGCGTATGTTCTGCTATCGCCGCTTAGAAAAGCGGCCGCCGACCCAGCCTACCTAAGCTATACCCTCTTCATCACCGGCACACTTTTGCTCTTGGCAACACGCACCTATGCTCGTCCAATGTCTTCAGTCACGAGCGGTATATACCGCGAGGGATTGAAGAATTGGGAAACGGGCAAGGAGGCTTCTTCAGATTCTCGCTCTGGAGTGAGCGGCCATGCTCTAGAGCATGCCGCGAATGAAGAGGAGGAATCTGAAGAAAAGCCGACGCCGCCCGAAACCAATTCTTCAGTCACGAGCGGTATAACACCGAAATGGACAGATGTGCTATGGATTGGGGCGATGCAAGCGTGCGCTCTCATTCCAGGTATTTCCCGTAGCGCAGCGACGATCTCGGCCGCCCGCTTTCGCGGGTGGTCATGGATCCAAGCAGCCCGCTTTTCATTTCTCTTGTCAGTGCCCACCATCATTGGCGGCGAAATCGTCGAACTCTCAAAATTACCCAAGGGAGCTACGACACTGGGCACAGAGTACTACCTCATCGCTGCCACAGCTGCTTTCATCGTCGGATCGATCGCCGTCCGAGCCCTATTCGTCATCTACGAAAAAGCTTGGGTCAAGCCGATTGCCTTCTATTGCTTTGGCGTCGCATTGCTAGCGTGGAGCCTTTTCCATGGCTAAAAAAGTGCTCAAAAAAAGAAAGGGCCTCGACCCCGACGCCGAAGGACTTATTTTCATCGCCGTAGCTTGGCTTTTGCTATTGTCTTTGTGGAGTTTTTCATTCCAGAACATAGCCGCCAACTGGCTCGGCTATGTCGGCTACATCGCCGCGCTTGCCTGCACGTACCTCTTTGGCCTCGGCGCGTATCTTGTCTCAGCGTATTTCATATGGCTCGGCGTCAAACTCCTCGCATCAGGACAAAAACGCACCTATACGCCGTATGACCATCTATACGCTTTGATCTTCACAAGCTCAATTTGCATGCTCCTCACCGTCGCGGCCGATGCGTTCCCATCCTGGGCCGAGCAGTGGGACCGTTCCGTTGTCAGTGAAACAACATCTCTTTTTTCATCGTACCCCCAAAACATCACCCGCTATAACCTCGGCGGAGTCCCGTTTTACTTTGTTTACTCCGACCTACCCTTTCTCAATCTCGAACGGATCTTAAGCCCCGCAGGTTGCGTGCTCATTTTCTTTAGCCTTGCGCTCGTCTCTTTGTTTCTCCTCACCCGCGTGCGCATCGTCGCCGCATTTCTCCTTGCTTGGAAAGGGGCTGTCACAATCTCCCGTTATATCACCGAAGCGCTCCGCAAAAAACCCACTGCACCGATCGCTAAAACATTCACCGGCCTGAGCGTTGCTAACCCCAAAGTCGTCGTCGAAGAGCCCAAGAAGAAAAAAGAACTCGTCGCCCCGAAAGTCGAAGCGCTCATCGAAAAAGTGACGCCCCGCGTGATGAAAAAAACCGAAAGCGCCATCAAAGCGCCCATTTTACCAAAAAACCTCATCGTCAAAAACGACGGCCGATACCGATTGCCTGAGCCCGATCTGCTGCTGCCAGCCGCAGAAAAGAATGATCTACCCACACTGAAAAAAGAACTCGTGGAACAAGCGGCCGTCTTAGAGGAAACTCTCAAAAGCTTCGGCATCGAAGCAAAAGTCGGCGAAATCCACAGCGGCCCTACCATCACCTCGTTTGAAGTGCACCCGTCGATTGGAGTTAAAGTCCAGAAGATCAAGGCTTTAGAAAACGATATCGCCCTCAACATGCAGGCCAAATCGATCCGGATCGTCGCTCCCATTCCAGGCAAAGCTGCCGTCGGCGTCGAAGTGCCCGCCATCCATCCTCAAGCAGTCAACTTCCGCGAGATGCTCGAATTTTATCAGCGCAGCAACCGCCGCATGCAAATTCCCATTTTGCTCGGCAAAGCGATCAACGGCGAGTGGATCGTCTCTGATTTAGCGAAGATGCCGCACCTCTTGATCGCAGGCGCAACCGGCTCTGGCAAATCGGTGTGCATCAACACAATTGTCATGTCGATCTTGATGAACGCAAGGCCCGATGAGATCAAGCTCCTCATGGTCGATCCGAAAAAAGTAGAGCTCACCCAATACTCTCGCCTGCCTCACATGATTGCCCCCGTGATTACCGAACCCCACGGCGCCTACGCGGCACTCCAATGGCTCGTCAAAGAGATGCAAGTGCGCTACGAGATCTTAAAGCAACTCGGCCTACGCAACATCACCTCATTCAACCACCGCAAAGCCAATAAAGAGTTCGAAGCAACCCTCCCCATCCCCATCCCCGAGCAAATGCCGATGATCATCGCGATGATCGACGAATTTGCCGACCTCATGATGGTCTCAAGCGCCGATATCGAAACACCCATTGCGAGAATCGCGCAAATGGCAAGAGCCGTTGGGATCCATCTGATCTTGGCAACACAAAGGCCATCCCGCGAAGTGATCACCGGCATCATCAAAGCCAACATCCCGACGCGGATCGCGTTCAAAGTCGCAAGCCGCATCAACTCCCAAATCATCCTCGACGATGTGGGCGCAGAAAACCTCCTCGGCAACGGCGATCTCCTTTTCGTCCCGCCCGGCACCGCCCAGCTTGTCCGCGCGCAAGGCGCCTACATCAGCGACGACGAAATCAACCAAGTGATCAAATCGCTCACGCAATACCCACCGCAGTATCTCATCCCCTCATTTGACGCCTTCCGCACTCTTGACCAAGCTGCCGACGACAATGAGCCGAAAGATAGCCTCTACGCAGAGGCACTCGAGATCGTCACCGCATCAAAAAGCGCCTCGACGACGTTTCTCCAAAGAAAACTCAAGATCGGCTACGCAAGAGCAGCAAGCCTGATGGACGAGCTCGAGCAAAACGGCATCATCGGCCCCCAAGAAGGTGCCCGCCCCCGCCGCGTCCTCACCCAAACAGCCTCATCATCGCAAGACGCCTTCGACGACGAACCAGACGACGAGCCATTGACATAAGCCACTAAAATACAATGGCTCTTGACACCCGGTCTTGGTATGCCACCGAGAGATCGAGGCTAAGGCCTTTTTGCTGAAGCGCACTTCGAACCACCTCCAAAGCCACTTGTTCCGTGTTGCACTCACTCGACAAATGAGCCAAATGGACATGGTGCAGTTTGGCGTGGTGGAGCGCGACCAAAAGAGCAGCACACTCATCATTAGAGAGATGCCCCTGTTTGCCCAAAACACGATCTTTGTACACTTTTGGGCGATGCGAAGCATGAACCATAGAGATCTGATGGTTCGCTTCGAGATAGAGATAATCGGCATTTTGTAAATGATTGCGCACCGTCGATGTCACCATCCCTAAATCAGCGCAAAACCCCACCTTCTTCCCCATCATATGGACCACAAAGCCCACCGGGTCGGGCGTATCGTGCGGTATTGAAAAAGGGGTGATGTCGAGGTCGCCGAAGCGAAACGGTTCTGCCGTGGTGAAAATCTTAAAGCGCGGCCGTTTCTTAGCGATTGCGGCAATCGCTTTGGCTGTTGCGGCATTGGCAAAGACGGGAATATCGTGCAGCGCATGAATGCGCTCAATGCCAGCGATGTGATCAGTGTGATCGTGCGTCACCAAGATCGCCTGGATCGACGCCAAAGAAACACCAATGTCACCTAAGCGCTGGATCGTTTGCGCTGCACTTAAGCCCGCATCGAGCAAAATGCGCGTCGTCGGCGTGCCAATAAAAATGGCATTGCCTTTCGAACCCGACGCCAGAGGACAAAAACCATCCATATACCCCTCGTGATTGAAAAATTGGTTCCAGGCTGCGTCGGCTTTGCCTCAGATTTTTCGTCTTCATTCGCGGCGTGCTCTAGAGCACGGCCGCTCACTCCAGATCGAAAATCTGAAGCAGCCTCCTTGCCCGTTTCCCAATTTTTCAATCCCTCTGGGTATACCGACGCGAGTCTACAAAAATAAACCGTTTTTGGCGATTGGCGCTCGCTCGCGTTCAGGTGGAACCGCTATAGGCTGCTTGGGTAGTATACTCTTTAGGGCAACTCACTGACAACCCTATGAGATCTTCAACAACAACTTAGTTCTGGTCGACGAAAACTAGCAATTGCATGGTAAAGATTGAACCCATCAATGAAAGCTATAGTTCTTTGAAACACCACGAACATCTCAGTAGAAAAACAGACCACGGGTTTATGGCCCGTGGCTTTCTCATGCGGTCCCCAAGGGATGCTCATGAGGGACGATAAAATTATCGTACTAAGTCATCGATTTTTTTGCAAAAAGCATCCAAAAATTTGACGATTCCCTTTCGCACTCGGCGCCAGAGGACAAAAACCATCCATATACCCCTCGTGATTGAAAAATTGGTTCCAGGCTGCGTCGGCTTTGCCTCAGATTTTTCGTCTTCATTCGCGGCGTGCTCT
>JBDKJI010000038.1:0-3109 GCA_039796655.1 Chlamydiota bacterium
ACAAGCAAAGAGACAAGTTTATAGCCGCCATCAAGTACAAACAATGAGAATGGATGCTTTGCCCAAATGACGCCCGAAATCTGCTGCGTCGCAACAAATCCTAACCAAACGCAAAAGCCGACAAACATCCCATCTGTAACAGTCGTTACTCTCATGTACGTTTCAAAAAACGCCAAAAAGTAAGCGATCACTAAAGAATTGGCTAGACCATACACCATAGCCATCTTCTCCCCTTTCATATCACCAGCGTGGAGCTTAGCCAGTTTCAGCCAAGCAGGCCCAAACAACCATTTGGAATACCACAAAAAGCCAATGACCATATTAAGGACGGCCGCAATAACGATCGCACCCCAATCTACTTGAATATCAAACATATAACCCCTCCTTGGGCAAAGAACCCGACCGAATACGATTCGACAGGTCCAAACGACCATTCTCAATTTTTCCCTATTTAAGTCAAGAATGCGTAGCAAATTCTGTCATTGATAGATGACCTTCTTTGTTGTAATATCGTTTAAAAGAGTGACATGACAACTAAAGAAGTATCAAATTCAAAAAGTCATTATTATTTTGATATCGGTAATGCTGAGAAATTGATTAAACTCGGCAGCGCCGCTACGATCGGCCCTATCCGTGCTATTGTCAATTATATTTTTCCTTCTCTTGTCCCTATGACAGCAGGTTACCGCCACCTGCCCAAGGACGACGATCCCTGCCATATTTCCCATATTCCAGACGCTCCCCGCAAGGCAATCCTCAAAGACGTGAAAGCTCTGTGCGAATTACAGGGCTTTCGCAGAAATGTCCATGTCTACATGAGCCTAGGGCGTGACGTCACTAGCGTTGGGGGGCTTTACTCGCTCACAACACCTGTGCTTGCCATCCCGTTACATTATATCCGTCGCTACGAAGGCAGCTATTTTACCGAGCAAAAGGAGGGCGAAACTCTCGATTGTTGGCGTTTTTCTGATGATGAAGTGCGGTTTCTTCTGGCCCGCGAAATCAGCGCTCTTGGTTATAACAACGGCCTGCTTCGTGTTGCAGTGAAGGTGCTGCTCGCCACTCTTTTCTTTTTCTTTTTCTTAACACCTGTAGGCTGGATCAGCGGTCTTACAATGTTCGCCCTTTCTGCGATCATCTACATAGTCACAGAACGGATGTTTCAATCCAGAATCGATGGCCTTGCTATCGATCTACTCGGCCGGCACATGGGCGACTCAGATAAAGCCACCAAAACCGCAATTTCTACTCTGACAAAATTGCGCGATCAAAATATAGAACGGCGCAAAATCAACAAACTAGCCCGTCTACACATCACAAAAAGCGGCAATGACTTATTCGATATCAGCCACCCGCGGTTGACGACACGGATCAAAAAAGCCGAGGCAGGCCTCGCGCAAAAATTACCTGCCCTTGCGTTGGCTATAGCGTAGCATTTTGGTTGTGCTTCGAACGGAAAATATATACCATCCCCATCATGGTTCGGGAAGTCTTGGCAGGCGCCTCCACGTTCATTACGATGGCCTATCTTTTCATCCTCTACCCCTCTTTACTATCAGAAGCGGGCTTCCCCTTTGAGGCGGCTTTTAACGCAACAATCCTTGTTTCCATTGCATCGACATTGGCGGTAGGTCTATACGCCCGCTTCCCTGTGGCTGTCGCCCCTGGCCTTGCGGTAGGCGCTTACCTTGTCTATTCAGTGATTTTAGACGGCAACACCCCCAAAGATGGAGCGCTAGGGATGGTATTTTGGGTCGGGTTTGCTCTGTTTTTTTTAAGTTTATGCAAAGCACGCCAAAAAATCATACACACAATGCCTGTGACCATTCGAAACGCTGCTATCGGCGGCATGGGCCTATTTCTCATCTGTATCGCTGCAAAAGACCTCGGCTTGATCAATAAAGGTTCGCAAGGGATTTTTGCCTTTCATACGTTTGGAACAATCGAACAAGGTGTTGCCGCGTTCGGGCTTGCGATTTTCTGGATCTTGCATTTCTTTCAAAGCCGCTTTGCGTTCATCGCATCGGTGGCATGCAGCTTTGCGTTATCAATAGGGCTTGGATTGACACACATTGACAAATGGATCGATCTACCCTCCTTACAACACCTCTTTCTCACCACACCCAATCTCACCTTTCCTTTGCAGACAAACTGCATGGAGGCTCTTCTGACAATGCTCTTAATCGCCCTGTTCGATACCAGCGCTTCTCTCATCGCGCTCGGGCAATACGGCGGCCATATGAATCAACAAGGGCAAGTGCAAGGCATCGACAAAATCGTCTTGGTAGACAGTGTAGGGAGCATGACCGGGTCTTTTTTCGGGACAGGAACGGTCACGTTTTTACTCGAGTCAATCGCGGGCCTCAAAGCAGGGGGACGCGGACCTTGGACAGCCATTACAATTGCCGCCTTGTCCACGGGATCTCTTTTCTTGTACCCGCTTCTTGCCACGATCCCTCACTATGCAACTTCTTTTCTCTTAGTTGCGATCGGAGGCTTTATGCTCGGCGCATGCCGGCAAATTCCGTGGCGAAAGTGGAGCGATGCTCTCCCTGCTGCAGCGATTTTGATCACCATTCCTCTAACGTTTAGCATTTACAAAGGGCTTGCAGCGGGATTTGTCTTGTTCGTCCTATGCAAAACAATGGCCCAAGAAAAGGATGCGTTGCACCCGCTGGTTATCGGTCTTAGCACGCTGTTTATATTCCATTATTTTATTTTTTGAAGAGAGCGGACACAAAAACGCCCCAGATCAATCAATAGGGGCGCAAGCAACACTATCCAATAAAACGAAAGAAAGACGACCCGTGTCACTTTTATCAAGCAGGCAATGTACCCAATCTGGGTGGCAAAGGTGATTAAATCATCTTCCTTTGTTGGAAGAAGCGTGCGATAGCAAAGATACGTATATGGCATGACACGAGCCGCCCATTGCCGCGCGCCGTCTAACCTGGCATCGCATCGGACGATGATGGAGACACTCACCCTACTCAGCCTTGACGTATGATTTTAGAATACGTACTGGCTCCACAGGACGACTGCTACTATCCGTTGCGATCGATTCAATCTTTTTCACAACGTCCATCCCTTGGGTAACGACACCGAAAAT
>JBDKJI010000039.1:0-4683 GCA_039796655.1 Chlamydiota bacterium
ACGTTTCCCTTTTCGACAAGAGCCAGCCGCGCATGCGTTCCGCCAATGTCACCAGCCACCACCAACCCCATCTTGATGTTCATATATCCGAGAAAGAGTCCTCTTGACGAGAAGAATCGCACGATTCATGCTGGTTCGAAGCTATGCAAGGAGGCAATTGATGAACCAAACCGTTCCCGATTCGAACAAGAAAAAAGCGCTTGAGCTCGCGATGGCTCACATCCAAAAGCAGTTTGGCGAAGGAGCGATCATGGCTCTCGGCAAACATGCGTCAGCGCAAGGTATCAGCGTAATCAAAACAGGAGCGGTCTCGCTCGATATCGCGCTCGGCATCGGCGGCGCTCCGAGAGGGCGCATCATCGAAATTTACGGCCCGGAATCTTCTGGTAAATCGACACTTGCCACACACATCGTCGCCAATGCCCAGCGCGCCGGCGGCCTGGCTGCGTACATCGATGCAGAACATGCCCTTGACCCTGCCTATGCAGCTAGAATCGGCGTTGACGTCGACAATCTGATGATTTCTCAACCAGACAACGGCGAAGAAGCTCTCAACATCGCTGAAATGCTCGCCCGCTCGAACGCTGTCGACGTCATTGTCATCGACTCGGTCGCGGCTCTTGTCCCCAAATCGGAGCTCGAAGGCGAAATCGGCGATCAACACATGGGCCTGCAAGCGCGCATGATGTCGCAAGCGTTGAGAAAACTAACGGCAACTTTGTCTCGCAGCAACACGTGCGCGATCTTCATCAACCAAATCCGTGAAAAAATTGGCGTCATGTTCGGTAACCCAGAAACCACAACAGGGGGAAGGGCGTTGAAATTCTACGCCTCGATCCGCATGGATATCCGCCGTATTGGAGGGATCAAGAGCGCGGACAACACCACTGACGTCGGTTCTCGTGTTCGAGTCAAAGTCGTCAAAAACAAGTGCGCCCCACCTTTCCAAACAGCGGAATTCGACATTATCTTCAATGAAGGGATCTCCCACATCGGCTCTCTGATCGACGTAGGCTCAGATCTTGGCGTCATCGAGAAAAAAGGAGCGTGGTTCAGCTACCAGTCCCAAAAACTCGGGCAAGGCAGAGAAGCTGTCAGAGAAGAGTTAAAGGGCAACCCGAAATTGGTCGAAGAGATCGAAAAACAAATCTACGCGAAAATATCGAGCGGATCGGTTTTGCCTAAAAAAGCCGCTGTTCGAGAAGAGGCGCCCGCGTAGAGAAACGATACAATCTTCTGAAAGGGCTTCGAAAAAAGAGACACTTCTTTAAGAGCCTTTTCGAGACAGGCGACTTGCTCTAACACAAGAGCAGTCGCCTTTTCTTTTCCAAGCAAAGAAGCGATCGTCACACTTTTGTCTTGGCCCACATCATCCAAATCGTCGGCAATCTGAAACGCCATCCCCAAATGGTACGCTATCTTGTGGACTGCTTTAAGCTTGTCGATAGCGCCACCTCCAAACAACCACCCCCAAGCAAGCGCCACCTCAAAAAGCGTAATCGTCTTTTGGTACACGATGCCTTGCAGCGCTTCGAGTGACGCCTCAGGCGTCGTCAAGTCTAGCAACTGCCCTTGCGTGGCGGATCTCGCGGCCTGAGTCGCTACATCAAGGGCGATGATCGCCCTTGATGTAGCGTCGCCACCAAGCTCTCGCGCCATCAAAGAAACCGAACCATATCCCGCCGCCATCAAAGAAAACCCCGCCAAAATCGCCGTACTCTCGCCAAACGCAACATGCAAAGATGGCTTGCCGCGTCGCATGTCATCGTCATCCATGCAAGGCAAATCATCGATGATGAGCGACGCGGCATGAAAACACTCGATTCCAATCGCAGCTGTCGTAACATCAATGCCATGGCCCAAAGCGTCTGCTGTCATCAACGCAAGCAAAGGACGAAGCCTCTTGCCGCCGCTGAGCAGCGCATACTTACACGGCTCAAACAAAGACTGTTTTGGACAAATCCAATCGAGAGCCTCCGATAAAGCTCGGTCGAAGCGCATTTTCTCTAACAAAAGATTCATTGCAACAAGGCTCCCAAAATTTGCTCGGCGATCGGTTCTACAGTCCAACTTTGCGTCCCTTGCACTCTGTGACGCGCTGGGATCGTTCCGTGCACATTCAGGAGCGGATGGACCCACGCGCCCGGCCCGATCAACGTACCCGGGTTTAAAACGCAATTGCAGCCAATCTGCGCACCATCGCCAATGATGGCTCCCAACTTTTTAAGACGCGTCGCCATTTTACGCCCCGCAAACATCACCGACACCATCTTCCGATCGAGCCGCACATTGGCACATTTGACTCCAGCGCCCAGATTGACATTCGCCCCGATGATCGAGTCGCCCACGTAACAAAAGTGAGGCGCGTGGGCCTTGTTGAGCAAAATAGAGTGCTTGATCTCGGTACCATGCCCCACCACACAACCCCGCCCCAACATCACCTCACCGCGCAAATAAGCGCCATGCCGAATCACACACCCAGCGCCAATCACACACGGCCCCTCAATCCACGCCCCCGGTTCAATCGTCACATCAGGCCCAATCGCAATCAACTCTGGACGGACCAAATGAACACCGCTTGATATGACAGATGCAAACGCACCTAAGTGACAGCGTGTAAAATAAGACGACAGCGCCTCTAAAGCACTCCAAGGTGTGCCTTTCGGCTCCCACAAATCGGAATGATCAAACGACGAAAGATCGAAGAAGTCGACAGGCACCACGCTCGAAAGTATACACCAACAGAATAGATTCTCTTAAATATATAAGAGTCTTCTCTTCCTAAGAGAGTGTGGGAATGTCGATAACCCCATCACGGCCCTCTTGTCGATAACTCTGTTCGTAACCCCATTTTTGTCGACACGCCAAATCGATCAGCGCTCCGTGAACAGAGTTACGCACAAGTTATGAACATACGTCGCTTGTAATTGAAGACAAACAGTCTACTCGGTTTGGAGGCATTTCCTAGGTCTTGTTTAAAATCTTTTTTCTCAATATGCTCTAGCGAATTTTATGAATTCTCGAGGTGTCCATGAAAAAAGACGAAAGCAACAGCCTGGTTCTCAACAAACTGTCATTTGAAGATTTAAAAAAGGTCAATCAACACGGAGTTGAGTATTGGAGCGCCAGGAGCTTGCAGCCTTGCCTTGGCTATTCCCAATGGAGGCGATTCGAGAATGCTATCCAAAAAGCCATTGAGTCATGTAAGCAGTCTGGAAATGATCCCGACCATCACTTTGCCGGCGCCGGCAAACAGATCAATTTCGGGAAAGGGGCTACTCAAGCTGTTGAGGATTATCATCTTTCGCGTTTTGCTTGTTATCTCATCGCTCAAAATGGGGACTCTAGAAAATCCGAAATTGCTCATGCTCAGAAGTACTTTGCGATTCAAACTCGTCGTCAAGAATTGACAGATGCCGCTGTTGCAGATCTCGAGCGAGTAGAGATGCGTAAACAAGCTTCTCAAGACTTCAAGGCTCTCTCTGGTGCTGCTCGCGACGCCGGTGTCCAAAACAAGATGTTTGGGATTTTTCATGATGCCGGATACAGAGGGCTTTACGGAGGATTGGGAGCCGACGCAATCAAGGCACGTAAAGGGATTGATCCCAAAGAACAGCTCATGGATCGGATGGATAGAACCGAGTTGGCAGCCAATCAGTTTCGGATGACTCAAACAAGAGAAAAACTCAAGCGCGAAGGCATCAAGAATCAAAGAGATGCTATCGAGGCTCACGAAGCAGTTGGAAAGGAAGTTCGCGCTGCCATTGCTAAAATTGGAGGAACACCACCCGAAAATATTTCCCCTGCTGAACACATCAAGAAGGTAGAAAAACGCCTCAAAACGTCCAACCCCAAGTTGCTTTTAGGTGATAAAGACTCTGGGTTGCTGCCTCAAAACCTGATAAACAGTTCGAATTTATCTTCGTAGATCGATTTTATCGACGTCTGTCTGACAGGCTTTGAGCCATTGGCCAAATAGTACGGCCTCAAATCTACAGACGACTTCGATATAAGCAAAAGAGGCTGGAATGCGGTTCAATTCCTCTTCCATCTCTCGTAAGTGTTCCTTTTCTTCGAGGAGGATGGACTGAACCTGTACTTTTGATTGAGAGTGTTTTAGCGCAGATTGATAAATAGGGTAGAGTTCTCCTGCGCGCAATTCAATCGCGTAGGTAACGAGAAGGTAGGCAAGCTGCTTTGTTTGAGGTCTTGTCAATCTGAGCGATTGAAGATAACGAGAAGCTTGGATGTCCAGCTTATTCAGATAGTGGCGCCCCGACCACGCCCCCAAAAGATGAGCTTGTCTGTAGTCCTCATACGACTCCCCAACTCGACTCAGTTGTTTCTTGAGATAAAAGGCATGGCGGAATTCCTCAGCTGCATGCTTCAACATCTCCTCTTTTACTAGCGTTGGGTGCTCGCAAGCTGCAATCATCCGTGCACCGCAATTCTCAAGGTAGGATAGGGTATTGATCCACAATCCGTGCAGAGAGGGGTTTTTCACAAGCAGATTCATCAGTTCTCTGATCTCTTTTTCAAATGAAACAAAACCGGTTACCATGACCATTCCTCCAAAGTAATGCCAATCGCGGTGTAAATCCTATGTAGTTCCTCTGAGGTAATGCAATAAGGAGGAAGCAGGTAGAGAACATTGCCAAAGGGACGGATAAGAATCCCTCTCCG
>JBDKJI010000040.1:0-4252 GCA_039796655.1 Chlamydiota bacterium
CAGGGGGCCAAGATAGTTTTTCTTTGCATGGGGACGCATGTCGATAATTACAACGACGGAGAAATGGATCGTTTGGCGCTTGAGCGTGTAACGGAATTTTTTTGATCTTTTAAGGGTGATAGGTCGATAAATCGCGTGCAGTCGTTATCGTTTTAGATGCGGATGATTGTCGATTGTGACGCTACCGTCGCTATTTCTTCTATATGCAAGTCTGGATCTGGACGGTAGCTCCAATTCCATACGAAAAATACTCCCTAGGCGGGAATGTACATCGCAGCATGGACACTTTGCGTATCAATGCCTAAAATAGCAGTAAATTATGGAAAAACACCCCCTCCACATCAAAATCCCAGAACTCCAAACATCTCCCGACGTGGGGAAGGCGGTGAAGCGCCAAGAACGCCTCTCGGGCGAACGCGTTCCCAACGACCCCTCTGCACGCATCGAAGCGTACATGGATCGCCTGGGCAATGTCTTTTTGCACCCCGATGAAAAAAAGCGCGAGCGCAATCTCGAGATGCTGCGTCCCAAGATATACGATGCTCTTCTCATCAAAAAGCAGAATTTCCCTGAAAGCTATTTTGAACTGCAGCAGCGCATTGCTAGAGAACGCGGACAAGCAGTTGAAGAAATCCCTCCCCATGTCCGCGATCAAATGATGGATGTGGCTATAGAAGACCAGAAAGCTTCTCTTGATGCGTGGATCGATTATCTCACCTCAAATGACGCCGTTTATCCGACGTGGTTCAAATACTTCGTTTGGCGCAATATCACGAAGCTCTCCCAATTCGACAAGGAACGAGGAGAATTCAAGAAACGCACGGATTCCACCGTCGCTCCCTTCCCCGACATCTACTACGAGCCCTTAGCCCAGATCGCCGACCTGTACGAAAAGGTGAAAGCAGACAACAAGCAGCTCAAAGAGGCTGAGGTTCGGGAAGCCTTTTCCAAGAAGTTTCCCGCTCTCTATGCCGAGCTCATTCAAAAGTCCTTGGCCGCTTCACTCGAACGCAAGGAAGAAACAAAGGGTAAATGGATCAAATACGACCAAAACGACGAGCAGGCTGCCGAGCGGCTGTTCTCGTCACTTGAAGGCAAAGGAACAGGCTGGTGTACGGCTGGGAGATCAACGGCACGAACCCAGATCGACTCCGGCGACTTTTACGTTTATTACACCAACGACAAAGATGGTCAGCCCACCCAACCACGTCTTGCCATCCGCATGGAGGGTACAGACAAAATAGGTGAAGTGAGAGGCATCCTGCCCCATCAAGGCGTGGAACCCCTTCTCCAAGACGTTCTCGATACCAAGCTCGAAGGCTTTGGCAAAGAAGCCGACACCTATCGCAAGAAGTCCGCTGACATGAAGCAGCTCACGGTGATCGATGAAAAGTCCAAAGCAGGCACGGCGCTCTCAAAAGACGATCTCATTTTCCTCTACGAAATCCATTCCAAGATCGAAGGCTTTGGCTATCAACGCGACCCGCGTATTGATGAGCTACGAAAGACCCGCAATGTTGAAGTAGACATGCCCGTCATCTTCGATTGTGAGAAAAAGCAGATCGCCAGAAATCCCAAAGAGGTGAACGAATTCACCAAAGCCTACGTCGGCCCCCTGTTCAAAGATATTTTTCAGAAGCTGGCGCATGTCGAACATGTCTACACCTCTTTTCCTGACGGCAAAATCACACAGCAATCGCTTGAGATCGGCGGTCCAACAAAGGATCAGCTCGAACAGGCTTTGGAACGCGCCGGTTTCAAGATTTCCGACTACGCTCGCAGCATGATGAAGAACAAAGACTTCACCACAGCCAAACGCAAAGAGCAAAACGACCTTGTCCGTCTCACGGTTGATGCCTTATTCAATGATGGCAAAGTTCATACGACTGATGAAATCTACGCCAAAGCCAAAGACTTCGGTCTTGAGCTCTGCCCTGCCGAAGTCGGCCCGCATCTTCGCCTCAGTTATCAGGATCAGCCTCTTGGAGAATGGGTCTACATTGCTATGAAACAAATTACCGACTCCGACCGGCGCCCGGGCGTCTTCCTCGTTGCGCGCGATGAGGGTGGTTCGTGGCTGGACGACAGCTGGGCGATACCTGGCAACGAGTGGGATCCCGAGTACCGGTTCGTGTTCCGTCTCCGCAAGTAGTTTCTTAAACACTTTGTCTCTTTCTGGTTGACCCTTAGACTCTTAGTCACTTTGACCCTTTGGTTCAGTTTTCCTGTTTCCTCGCGTAGCGAGGTCGCTCAAAATTTTTTGTTGAAGCTCGTGCGTATCACCATGACCGAGCAAACCAAAATATGATGCAGTGGTCGCTTGTGATTCGTTATGTCTCAATTTTTTGAGCATCCTGTGCTTGGTCGTCGTCCGAGGTACGCGATGATGCGGAAAGTGCACCCAACCAAGAAAGTCCACGCCGGAAGTGAGCGTTTTGATGAAAAGTTTTTTCGGATGAAGGGTAAGATGCAGGCTATCTTGAAGGAAGGTACTGATTTTTGGAATGAGTTCGATCAGATGGGAGCGGCTCTCGCTTAAAATGACAAAGTCATCCGCATAGCGAGCGTAATATCTGATCTTGAGTTTTCGTTTCATGAACTGGTCTAACTCATTCATATAAACGTTGACAAGAAGCTGGCTCGTGAGATTGCCAAGCGGCAGGCCGACGCCGTGCTCGCCTTCTGTTTCGAAGCTGTCGATGATTTGACCGAGAAGCCAGATGATAGCGGCATCAGGAATATGCTTGGCCAAAATGTTTTTCAAAATGGCATGATCGATATTTGCAAAGAACTTTCGGATGTCGCATTTCAAAATCCAAACCGTGCTCACGTGATTGCGTGACACCTTTCTCGCCATCATCCGCAGTCGGTTCATTGCCCGATGTGTGCCGCGCCTCAACCGGCAGGAATATGAGTCGTAGATGAACTTGCGGTCAAAATACGGATATAAGATGCGATGGAGCGCATGATGCACGAGCCGATCACGCACCTGTGCTTTATGAATGTCGCGTGGCTTTGGGTCGTTAATCTTGAATGGATGGTATGAACCATGACGGTAGGTTTTGTTTTTCAAATCTTCGTGGAGCGTGGTTACGTTATCCATGAAGTTAAGAAAAAATACCGCCACATCTTTACGTTTCCGTTTTCCTTTGAGAAATTCCTGCCACGAAATCAGCAAGTTTTCCACAGAAATGATATCATCGAACGTATGGCGCAGCCCTCGTCTCTCTCTCTCTCTCTCTCTCTCTCTCTCAACGGGCCACGATTTTGCAAAAGATCAAAGAGGGATATTTGGTTTGGGTGAACATTGTTCCACATATTCAGAAAGGTGCTAGATATACGATTGGGACAAGAATCGAAAATAAGTTCCTTGATCTCCTCGAGCTCGGATACGCCGCCTATTTTAGCGGGAAGGAACAAAAGGGAGAAAAAATCAGCGAGTGTATTCTTCTCACGGACACGCTCAAGTTTTTGATTTCGACCACCTGGGAAGGAAAACTGTTATCGCACCAGCAATTTGAAGAAGCGGCGTTAAAGCTCGAGGAGATCGGAAAAATCTTGGGCGGCTGGCGAAACAATTTGAACGATAAGAAAAACAGCCGAGCGCTCGATGAGGCGCACGGCTGAAAAGAAAACAGTTTCGGAGACGGAACACGAACTTGTTCTTGGGATTCCACTTGTTGTCAGGTTTCGCCCAGTTGTTGTTCAGCCACGAACCATCCTCATTGCGTTCAACGTTGAAGACGTTCGGGTTCCGGTCGGAGTCGGTTTTGCATGGTACGCCACCCGGATCACTGCCCTCGTGAAATAACGAGGAGCTGTATTTTATGCGCGATCAAGAATCGCAAAGCGCGCCATACCAAGTGTTTCTTTTTGAAGGCAGGATGCGAATCCTCTCCGCCAAGCCGTAGCCGGACGGACTCTCAATCTGCATCTGTCAGTAGGGTCTCGAAAAGCCGTAACCGTTCGATGAGCCGAACCGATAAGAAGTATAACGCATTAGCCATAAACATCACTATGACGCAATCGACGCTATTTCTTGTTTCTCTAGCCGTGGAATATAGATCGTCGCATCGTTTTTCCTCGCAAAAACAGTTCTCACTTCCTCTACCACGGCACCCCATCGAGAATAAACCTCTCAACAGGGGAGGTTTTCTCGTTTTTAGCGATGCGGACACCCGGCCCAGCAGCAGGGGCGGCGCATGCCGGTTTTAAGCTTCGAGAGAGCCTTTTCGATACGGATACCTCTTGT
>JBDKJI010000041.1:0-2534 GCA_039796655.1 Chlamydiota bacterium
TATTTACATCTGCGGTTCAGCATCCACCATGGGACCAGACGTGATCGCAATGCTGTACCAGATCACCCGCGAGGAAGGCCATATGAACGAAGAAGAGGCGCGAAGGTATGTGAAAGAGCTACAAAAACAAAAGCGGCTCGCTCAAGATCTTTACTGAACCGTCGTCACAATCACAAAACACTGCAAGCCGTCGCCACAGCCAAAATCGGTCAGGCCATCACCTGACGTCACTGTGATCCCCACCTGCGATACAGATAACCGGAGAACTGAGGCCATTTTTTTCCTCATGGCAATCAAGTGATCTTCAAAATGCGGTCTTTTCCCCTCAATCGTTACCCCTACGTGCACCACCTTCTGGGGCCCGAGCGTTGCAAGGGCTTTTTCAACATAAACCTGGGAGTCGGTGATACCGTCCTTGCGACACAAATCGCGCGCAATACCGCCTAAAATAGGCACACCTGTCAACGATGAAATTGCGTTACACAGCGCATGGAACACCACATCGCCATCGGAATCGGCGTCCAATCCCGGCACATCTTCGAAAATCACGCCGGCAACAATGCACGGTTTCGACGAATCTTCCGTCAAAAAACGGTGGCTATCTCGCCCAATTCCAGTGCGATAGATAGGAATTTGTTGGGTCATAGTGGGTTCATTATGGCAAAAAATGGGTTAAATGTCTTTTACTGGTGGTCGTAACTAAAAATTGCACTCACAACCCTCTGGGCAACACAATTGGATATTCTGAAAATTCGCGGCGGCATCCCCCTGCAAGGGCACATCCGAGCCAACGGCGCTAAAAACGCCATGACCAAGCTCCTCGTAGCTTCCCTCCTTTCTGATAAACAGTGCGTCTTTTATAACGTCCCCAATATCGGCGACGTCGAGATCACCGTGAATCTCTGTAAGGAAATCGGTGCCCAAATCGAGTGGAACCGCGCGGAAAGAACTCTCGCCATCACCACCAAAGAACTCAAAACTTCATACGTCCCGCAACGCTATTCAGGCTCCAATCGCATTCCCATCTTGATGATCGGCGCGCTCCTTGGCCGCACGAGCGAAGACATCATCGTACCCACCATCGGCGGCGACCTGATTGGCCCGCGTCCTGTCGATTTACACATCAATGCCCTACAAAGACTCGGCGCGTCCGTCGAATACCGCGTGATGAAGAAAGAAGGGGCCTATTTCGCGCAAGCCCATCATGGACTCAAAGGTGCAATTATCCAACTCAATTACCCGTCGGTTGGCGCCACCGAAAACTCCATTTTAGCAGCCGTCAGAGCCAAAGGCACAACCCTCATTAAAAATGCCGCAATCGAGCCCGAAATCATCGACCTCATTTTATTTTTGCAAAAGCTCGGCGCCCGCATCATGGTCGACACCGATCGCACGATTTACATCCAAGAAACACAAGAATTCTTTGATGTGGAACACACAGTGATGAGTGATCGAAACGAAGTCGCATCATACGCCATGGCAGCCATAGCGACAAAGGGACGTGTTTTCATCGAAGGCGCAGAGCACATGAATATGATCGCGTTTCTCAATAAAATTCGAGAGCTCGGCGGTGGGTTTGCCGTCAAGAAAAACGGCATTGAGTTTTTCTATGACAAGACATTGAAAGGGGGCGTTCATATTGAAACTGACGTCCACCCCGGCTTTATGACCGACTGGCAACAACCCTTCGCCGTACTTCTCACACAAGCCGACGGCGCTTCCGTCATCCATGAAACAGTCTATGAAAACCGCTTTGGCTATGCGAAGACGCTCCGCGAAATGGGCGCTGACCTAGAGCTCTTCACCCAATGCCTCGGCGGGAAAACATGCCGCTTTGCCGCATCCAATCACCCTCACAGCCTCGTTGTCCGAGGAGCTACGCCGCTGAGCGCCAAAGAAATCTCCATCCCCGATCTTAGAGCTGGGTTTGCCTACGTGATGGCGGCGCTACTTGCGTCCGAGACAAGCGTTATCTCCAACGTCGAGTTCCTCGACCGCGGCTACGAAGACCTCACCGCAAAACTACTATCCCTCGGTGCCGACATCCAAAGAGATGTTGCAAACAAGAAAAAAATTGAGCCTGTAGTGGTGTAGGAAGAGTTTGCAAACAGGACGCAGGCTCTATAGAATGGCTCGTCATGCCCCCTCTTGTGCCATCGATTTGGCGCGCTATACAGCGCGCCAATTTTACCCGTTTGCCTGAGTTATTGCGCTATTTGGAATTGGATGAAGCGCCCTTTTTAGCGCGGCCCAAATTCCCCCTCAACCTACCCCGCCGCCTCGCCGCCAAGATACAAAAGGGCGTTCTCAACGATCCTATTTTGCTGCAATTTCTGCCACTACAAGAGGAAGTTGCAGTAGATCCCTTTTGTATCAGCGACCCTGTGGACGACGCCTCATTTCGCAAAGCCCCCAAACTGTTGCACAAGTACACAGATCGAGCGCTACTATTAGTCACATCAGCTTGCGCCATGCACTGCCGCTACTGCTTTAGACAAAACTTCGACTACGACACAGACCCCAGTACATATGCC
>JBDKJI010000042.1:0-2571 GCA_039796655.1 Chlamydiota bacterium
CGCAGAGGCCCCCTCAATTCTCCACTATCTAACGCCCGCTGCAAAGCACCATTTCGATGCACTCTGCGACTTATTAAAAACAATCAAAGTTCCCTTCAAAATCGATGACAAAATCGTCCGAGGGCTCGATTACTACAACAAGACTGTGTTTGAAGTCGTCACCACATCCCTCGGCGCACAAGGCACAATCGGCGCAGGTGGTAGATATGACGGTCTTCTTGCAACATTTGGGGGTCCCGATTTACCCGCTGTCGGTTTCGGAACAGGTTTAGAGCGGATCCTTCAACTCATGCAAGAGCAACAATGTCTATTTGCCCCCAAAGAAGGTCCTCTTGTCTACTTTATTCCCCTCGGCGACTCTGCCAGATCAATATGTTTTGATCTTACCACGCAATGCCGCCACCACAACCTATCCTCCGATATCGAATTGTCTGCCAAAAAAATAGGCGTTGCTTTGCATAATGCCGAACGGATCAAAGCCCGTTTTGCCGTCATCCTCGGAGAGGACGAAATCAAAACACAAACAGTTCAACTTAAAGAACTCAAAACAAGAGCTGCCTTGTCAATTCCACAAGAGCTGCTCATGGAAAGGTTACGCCATGCATCTCATTCGAAATAGCGCTCTTTCTTTATTGATCCTCGCAACGCCTCTTGTTGCCAAAGAAGACATTGCAAAAATTTCCGAAGCGATGGGACACCTGATTGGCAAAAATCTCCAAACCTTAGGGCTACCCCTGGATATGGAAGCGCTCCTCGTTGGACTCAAAGAAAGTGTCGAGGGCAAAGACCCACCGCTCGATGAGGAAGCGACAATCGAAGCGATGAGCGCAATTCAAGAAGCCTCTTTTGCCCTTGCCGCTGAAGAAAATCTACAACACGCCGAAGAATTCTTAAGCCACAACGCCTCAAAAGAAGGTGTCGTAGCATTAGAAGATGGCAAACTACAGTTTACAACGAAAAAAACCGGCTCTGGCAGGGAAGTACAAGCCTATAACTCTCCCCTTCTGAAGTACAAAGGGCATACCCTTGAAGGGCGCCCTCTACCTGAGACAGAAGAAGTGGTATCACTTGCCGAAGCAATCCCAGGATTTGCTAAAGGCGTCACAGGAATGAAGGAAGGCGAGGTGCGGATTTTGTACATCCACCCCTCGCTTGGATACGGTAAAAACAACCCTCTCTCCCCGAACGCGCTTCTCATTTTTGAAGTAGAAGTCGAGCAAGCTGATGCGCCGGCAACGTTTCAAGAGGAAGATATTATACCATTTATCGAAAAATAAGCTTTAGTTTGGCGGGCTTTGACGCAGCCAAACTATACCGCGAGGGATTGAAGAATTGGGAAACGGGCAAGGAGGCTGCTTCAATTTTTCAGTCTGGAAAGAGCGGCCATGCTCTAGAGCATGCCGCGAATGAAGACGAAAAATTGAAAGCAAAGCCGACATCGCCCGAAACCAATTCTTCAGTCACGAGCGGTATAACGAAGAACCCTACGAGATAATTTGATCGTCGTTGTTGTCATCCAAAGGCGTCGGATGATGCGTTTTGGCATGGCGCATCTCTAGGTAATTTGTCAAAATAGCGCACAAGCTCACAAAACCGGCTGCCATCAAATAGCCCTGCAAAGTCTGCACGTCAATCCCTAGCGAGACAATTTTGAGAAGCGCGTAGGCAGTGAGATTGAGTACGAGAGCAAATACAATCATCCGCGTGATTGCAACTTGTTTGATGAGCTTGAGCACGGGATAAATAAGCGAGTTCAAAAACCCAAGCGCCGCAGCAAATAACAGATCTCCACCAATATAGGGCAACTTCGTCTGATGAACCACGTCAACCCCAGGTAAGATATGGTTCGCGAAAAATACCGCCAAAAAATTGAAAAAAAGTGATTTTAGATAGTTCATAGCACTTCAATCCTCGTTCTTCGATATACCGTATCCAATAAGCTGGCGCAAGCACCAGCTTATTTTTCTTCAAAAAAAAATCCGACATAGATACCATTTGTCACCCAAGGATGTGCCCATGTTTGAGCGTATCGTATTATTTACCTTAGCGTTTCTTGTGGCGTCGTGCGGGAAAAGCTCACTACCAACTACTTCGGAGAATGTTATGCGTATCAGCCTGAAAATCGACCCTACCTCCCCCGACCCGCGTCGCAATGGGGACGTCAACACATCCACTCTGAACTTCCTTTTGTACGAAGGCCTCACACGCCTGGCTGCTGATGGCGTCGTCGAAATGGCTCTTGCAGAAACGGTCGATATCTCTTCTGACAAAAAAACGTACACATTCCATTTGCGCAAAGCGCATTGGAGTGATGGGGCCCCCATTACCGCATACGATTTCGAACACTCATGGAAAAAAACACTAGACCCTGCCTTCGGTGCAGCGTGCCCTTATTTGTTTTATTCGATCCAGGGCAGTATCGAAGCCATGGAAAAAAAGATCGATCCTGTAGAGGTTGGTGTAAAGGCAATCGATGCCTCGACATTGCGCGTCAATCTCAATCATCCGACGCCTTACTTTCTCTCACTGATCTCGTTTTGTAATTTCTATCCCATTCCAAAACATATCGAA
>JBDKJI010000043.1:0-2653 GCA_039796655.1 Chlamydiota bacterium
CCTACTTTTTTGACCCAGCGCTCGCTGCTGATCCTCGTTACTTAGTACCGGTCATTTTGATCGTCTTTTGGGGTATGACTTTTGTCAACATGCTGGGCGTCCATGTGTCAGCCAGGATCAACGACGTGTGCGCGGTTGTTGGGACATTGTTTCCGATGGTACTCTTGATGCTGTTTGGCGTTATGTGGGTGGCGCAGGGCAATCCGGTGCACCTCGATTGGAGCGCATCGAGTCTCTTTCCGACGTTTGAAAATTCCGACCATTGGGTATCGCTGGTCGCGATTGTCGCCTCGTTTCTCGGGATGGAGCTTGCAGGGGTCCATGCTGCGGACGTCCACGCTCCCCAGAAAAACTTCCCCAGGGCGCTTGCTGTTTCCGTAATCATTTTGATCGCCACGCAGCTATTTGGCGCTCTTGCGATTGCAGCGGTTGTCCCCGGCCCAGACATTCGCCTCGTCGATGGCGTGATGCAGACCTTTGCCTACTTCTGCGATACGTGTCGTGTGGGATACGTTACCCCGTTTATCCCTATCCTTATTTTGCTCGGCAGCGTCGCGGGGTTGATCAACTGGCTGGTATCGCCTGCAAAGGGTCTTTTCCAAGCCGCTCAGGCGGGCTTTTTGCCCCGCTATTTAGTGCAGCTCAATCGAAACAAGGCGCCTGCGAGGATCTTGATCATTCAGGCCGTATTGGTGAGCCTGTTTTGCTTTGCTTTCATTGTGATGCCGAGCGTCAACGCGTTTTATTGGTTTTTGATGGCGCTCAGCACGTCGCTCTATGTCATCATGTACATCATGATGTTCTTGGCAGCGCACCGCCTCGGTAGACCTCACGCAATCCCGGGCGCCTACATGATGCCGAGATGGCTCAGAAGTAGCGCGATGGTTGCGGGCGTTAGTGGATGTGTGACCACGATCGTTGTGGGGATGTTGCCACCTCAAGGTGTTGATGTGGGGGGCTCTGTGCGCTATATGATCTACATCGCAGGCGGGATGTGTGTGATGATATCACCCGTAGCATTGATCTTATGGAAAAAACGAAAGGAAAGGCGATAAGCTGGATTCTGTCGTGAGCCATCATTCCTCTCATGCGGCCCGCTTGGATATTTTGCCCTGTGAGGGGCTTAGGGTCGGAAGAACCCGTTGAACATCCGATTCGGCCTTGCTTCAGATAGGGTTTACAGCGCTGGATCGGTTACCCGCCAGCGAAGAGCACCTGATGCTCTTCGTTTCAGCCTGTCTCTTGGTGACCCAAGAGCGGTATGGTTGCTGTTGTACTTTCCGTCGCCTTACGGCGCCCAGCTTCTCACTGGTATCTTTTCCTGTGAAGTCCAGACTTTCCTCCCCCCGCAACACAAATGGCGAGAGGCGATGACTTGCCTTTCCTTTCGAAATATTTACGACGCGCTGACTGGAGCTCTACGTCTGCGCCGTTTTGTTGCTGCCGCAGTACCTTCAACCTCTTCGCTTTCTTGCCAGTAGTGGATGCGAGAGCAGTGTTCGCAGAAAATCAGGCGCTCTCCCTTGCGGACGACGTTCTCATGTTGCGCGGTGAGGGCGATGTGGCAGCCGCTGCATGTGCGATTCTCAAGGGGAACTACGACGCGGTCCTTTTTGTTATTGAGCAGCCTTTCGTAGACCTTCATCACCTCGGGATCAGCCGATTTGGCGAGCTGATCGCGGCCCGCTTTGAGATCAGAGCCTTCTTGGTTGATCAAGCGGATGCTTTCGCGGATCTCATTTTCGAGTTGCTTGCTGCTTTCTTCCGACTGCTTCAGTGAATCGACGATCTTTTGCAAAATTTCTTCTTCCAAAGCGCGCTTGTCGATCATGTCGCTTGTGATCTGTTCCGTTGCAATTCGCTCGCGCTCCGAAGAGGTCATCTCTTGGGTCAAAGCATTAAACTCATCCACTTTCTTGACTGATGCCTGGCGCGTTTCGAGCTTTTTAATCCGATCTTTGATTTCGGCGATCTTTGTTTCTTGCGCTGCAATACTACGGTTGAGTTCGCCAATCTCGTTTTCCTTATCAGTCTGCTGCTTGCGCAGCTCGCCGCGAAGTTGGTCGAGGTGGGACAGTTCGCTTAAACGCTCTTTTTTCAGCCGCATAAGGCGGATCATCTTCATGTCATATTCTTGAATGTTAAGGATCACCTTGAGGGATGGATGCATGCTTTATTTTCCCGAGCTTTACCACAATGGCTTTACGGGAATAGAATACAGTTTTCAACGAAATAGCCGCAAGAGGGAATATGACCTATCTCAAACACTACCTCGCTACGACGCCAGAGATTCACCAAACGCCCCGGGCGATTGCGGTTTTAGCTTCCATTGACGCCATTGCTGCAGAAGATTCTTTAATTGCCGATCGAATTGTCCGCGAACTGCGCGATCAAAGGACCCACCTCAAGTTGATTGCCTCTGAAAATTTTTCCTCTTTGCCTGTCCAACTTGCGATGGGCAATTGGCTCACCGACAAGTATAGTGAAGGGTATCCGGGGCATCGTTTTTATGCGGGGTGCGACAACATCGATGCAATTGAGGGGCATGCAGTCATGCTCGCTAAAAATTTGTTTAACGCTGAGCACGCCTACGTACAGCCCCATTCAGGCGCCGATGCGAACCTCGTTGCGTTTTGGGCGGCCTTGGCCACAC
>JBDKJI010000044.1:0-2550 GCA_039796655.1 Chlamydiota bacterium
GCTCGATGAGCTCAGGCCGAGCCACCTATACCATGGAACCGAGCCACTTTGAGCGCGTTCCAAGCAAAATCCAAGAAGAAATTGTGAAGAAGTAAACACTATGGCACCAAACAAACCATCCAGAAAGAAAATTCGCATCCGTCTCAAGGCGTTCGACCAGCGCATCTTGGATCGATCGGTCCTCGACATCGTCGAAACAGCCAAGAGAACAGGAGCTCGCGTCGTGGGACCCATTCCACTGCCCACACGCCGTGAAATATTCACCGTTTTGCGATCGCCTAACGTCGACCGTAAGTCGCGCGAGCAATTCGAGATGAGGACTCACATCCGCGTCTTGGATCTCCTCGACCCCACCCTCGACACGATCGACAAGCTCAAGGTACTCCCCGTCGCAGCCGGTGTCGACATCAAAATCAAAGCTTAAAATACAGCCCTCGTCGACAGAACGAGGGCCTATTTCAAACTGTAGCTGGCGCGCTACCTCGGGACACCCACTGAAACAATGGGTAATCTAGCGGTAAACCGATGCGGTAACAGTGAAGCACACTACCTGGCCCTAGCCGCTCCGCATCTTCTTGAGTCCACCCCTGCACGATCTTGTTTGTCAGCCCACACAATAGTAAGCCAGTTGCTAGATTAACCACCTTCGAGGCAAGAGCGCCCCATCCGTTCGATACAAACGGCAAAAGCCCTATTGTGACAGACACCACAGACAAGCAATTGTACTCAGCTAGGACGCGGTCAAATTTCTCAAAAGATTGATAGACAAAAGGTCTCCGCGCTGTCCCTGGTAAATCAACACGACTCCATTTCATAGACAACCATTCCTTTTTTAGAAGAGACATAGTACATAACGAAATGTTTTTTATGTAAAAAAGCGCATGCCATGAGAGGTATAAGGTGTTTGGCCTGCAGTGTTCGGCCGTTTTAAAACTTGTTTAAAAAGCGAGCTATCCAATATGCTGGCGGCTCCAAAAAAGGAGATCATGTCATATGGCAAATATTTCTTATATAACAGCGGCCGCTCAATGCTTACCGGGAATAGGACCATTAGTAGGTCTTGTCAAAGGCTGCATAGGTGATAGAAGCATCGAGAGAGCTCGTATAATTGACTCAGCAGAGAAACTAGAACAAATTGAGTCTGAAGCTAATGCCCGATTCCGAGAAAATCCAACAAACATTGTGCAAATGGCGCGAAATCTAAACACAGAAGCCACTACAAGCATTAAAGATATCACTCACATCATCAAGAAGGGCCGTGTCCATAGTATTTGCGGAATCGTAGGCGACCTGTTAACAATCGTTTCGCTCGTTGCTCTCATCGCCCTTGGCATGTTTAACATTGTACTGCCAGCGATTTTCATCGGAATCTTAGCGATTGACGCTCTGCTTGAAGTTCGAAATTTACATAACTACAACCAAGCGGCATATGTCATGGAGAAGGTCCAACGCGAATGTGCGCGACTAGAACGATTCGTTGAATCTTCCGCTTAATTTGGTGTCATAACCACCTCTCTCGCTCACTTACTCAAGAGAGCCAGCGCGTACCTTGCGCGAGCATGGCAGCCTGTCGGTGTTGGCATGCTGTCATCGCGATCCTCTGTGAGGAGCTTTGTCAGATAAAAGCGAGCCATCCAATATCCTGGCGGCTCCAAAAAGGAAGTCATATCATATGGCAAATATTTCTTATATAGCAGCGGCCTCTCAATGCTTACCGGGAGTCGGACCGTTAGTAAGTCTCGTCAGAGCCTGTAGGGCTGAAAAACCCTCCGAGCAAACTCGCATCATGCGGGCATCACGCAACTTACAACAAATGGGGCTTGAAGCCCATACTCAGCTCGCAGCAAGCCCAGAAAACGCTGCGCGAATAGCGGGATATTATACCACACAAGTCAATACAAGCACCAAAGATATCACTGCCCTCGTCGAGAAGAGCCGTGTCCATAGTATTTGCGCACTCGTAGGCCAGGTATTAACAATCGCCTCGCTCGTAGCTCTAATCACCCTTGGCATGTTTAACGTTGTGCTGCCAGCGATTTTCATCGCAATCTTAGCGATTGATGCTCTAGGTGAAATTTGGGATTTACATCATTACAATCGAGCGATGCAGGTCGTCGAGAGGGCTCAACACGCGGTTGTGCCACTACAACAATTCGCTGCACCCCCCGCTTAATTTGATCTCAGAAACCACCTCTCTGGCTCACTTACTGAAGGGAGCTAGCGGGAGCTCAGCGCAGACCTTGCTCCCGCAGCGCCGCAAGCATAGCAGCCTGTCGGCGTTGACGTTCTGTCATCGCCGCCCTCTGTGCCTCTGTGAGGGGCTCTGTCAGATATAAGCGGCCGCTCACTAGCAAAAGGTACGCAGTCTCACCTCTAGGCATCCCTTTCATCATCCGAGCAAATTCTTCCAATGAACACCAAGCTGTCACGCCTAAAAGACTGAATGCTCTCCAAGCCCATTTTGCATACGGACTGGTAACGCACTCAGCCATCCCAGAAAGACGTGAAGGACTCTTATCAGAACACACAAAGGTTGCCGCAACCCCGACA
>JBDKJI010000045.1:0-3121 GCA_039796655.1 Chlamydiota bacterium
CGGTACTTGTGAGAGCTTCGTAGTCAGTCGGGCTGACAATGGGCATAGAGGAAAGGTCAAAGTGTGTCGGGCGCCAGTCGGCCTTGAGTGAGTGGATGAGACGCCTTTGTTCGCTTGCGGCCCATTTTTCGAGATCTAGGACAAGGTATCCTGTTGTGTCTGGATGGGTATCAAATGGTATTTTGAAAACAGTGCCTTCTTGATTGACGACTTCATTACAAACAAAGCGCAAATTGGCCAACGTATCGATGAACGCTTGCGCATTGAGATCGGTGCCTGGTTTGACGGACAGCGTGATATTTCGCTGATCCCAGTTCACCGACAAACGGAAGAAATGATCGTTTTTCTTGCCGAGAGTATATGTGTCGGAGTCGACTGTGCAAGGCTCTTGTGTTAAGAGCGATGCAATTTCAGATGCGCGGGCCCAAATCACCTTGCGGAAGAGTTCCGATGAGGCGGTATTGGTCGTAAATTGTAGTGTCTGGTCCGTCAACTTTGCCCCGAGCCGCTCATGCACAACAACACATTTTTCATCACCAAAGGAAGGGTCAACCCAGAGCTGCGATGGCGCAAACGAAATGAGAGCGCCTGCGCGTGGTAGCTTTTCTTTGATTTGGTTTGCTTCGCTTGCGCTGCTAAACTGCAGAGCAAAACGGCCGTCTGATTCTTGAACCACCTCGCGTGGTT
Organism: Chlamydiota bacterium; assembly: GCA_039796655.1. Lineage (GTDB taxonomy): Bacteria > Chlamydiota > Chlamydiia > Chlamydiales > SM23-39 > JBDKJI01. The sequence goes on from JBDKJI010000045.1 coordinate 688, forward strand.
TGGTGCCAATTAGATCGCAATAAGATTTTAACCACTGTGCGGCATCGGTATGTAGCTGGCCTACTCTGTCTTCAATTCTTTCTATGATTGCTTCGGCCATCTTGGCGTCGATGGGTTGCTTCAGTGGTTTTGCATAGTAAAAAAGAGTGGGGAGAATGTTGTAGAGTGTGAGAGCGATCACCGCGATAATGAGGGTTGTTTGCCACCTTCGTATTTCCATGCAAAGACCTTAAGTGTGAGCGATCGTCCAAGAGTAGTCGATTGCTTTGAACTTGTCTAGGGTCAACACAAAAAAGTTGTTTTGCCGATTCTCTGTGTTGCGCTATGATCTCAGGTTCAGATGCCGAGTATAGCAGTTGTTGGAATGCAATGGGGTGATGAGGGGAAGGGGAAGGTCATTGATCTTCTTTCGGAAAGGGCTTCCCATATTGCGCGGTCTCAAGGTGGCAATAACGCAGGGCACACAATCGTCGCCAAGGGTCAGGAATACAAATTTCATTTGATTCCGTCGGGTATTTTGTACCCTCACACGCAATGCTATATAGGAGGCGGTACGGTCATTGATCCGGCCTCTTTTCTGCAAGAGGTTGAGGGGCTTGCAAAGCGTTCGGTCTCTTTTCGCGGTCGACTCCATCTTTCTTTGTATGCCCACGTCGTGTTTCCTTATCATAAAAAACTCGACTTGCTCTCTGAAGAGAGCAAAGGTCTTTTTGCTGTGGGAACAACGGGGCGAGGTATTGGCCCTTGTTATGCCGATAAGGCCAATCGTTGGGGTATCCGGGTTGCTGATTTGGTAGCTCCTAATTTTGCCGAACGGTTGAAAGTGACTTTAGCAGCGAAGAATCGTGAGATTACGCTTCTCTATGGCTGTGAGCCTTTGGCTTACGAACCTATGTGCGAAGAGTATCAAGGCTATGCCAAAGCCCTTCTCGAGTTTATCGCGCCTGTTGAGGATCTTCTTTTTGAGGCGTCGCAAAGAGAGGATCGGATTTTGTTCGAGGGTGCGCAAGGGGCGCTTCTTGATACCACCTTTGGCACCTACCCTTATGTGACTTCGTCGTGCACCTTAGCGGGAGGGATGGCAACCGGCATGGGTATTGGACCGTCTAGGATCAATCGGGTGATTGGCGTCACGAAAGCCTACACGACGCGCGTGGGCAATGGGCCTTTTCCAACAGAATTAACACAGGCGCAATTACAGCATTTCCCTGGACACGCTGAGGCAAGAGAGCTTGGAACCACTACGGGTCGTAAACGGAGGATGGGATGGTTTGATGCGTGTTTGGTGCGCCATGCTCTCAAGCTCAACGGAGCTGATTCCTTGGCGATCACAAAGCTCGATATTTTGGATGGTATCGATGAGATTTTTATTTGCTCGGGATATAGGAAGATGAAGCATTTTCCGGTGACGCAAGAGGAACTTAGGCTGGCCGAACCGATTTATGAAAGTCACCCTGGTTGGAAAGCGTCGACTCGCTCCGCGTTTGTGTATGACGATCTCCCTTCGAAAGCGAGGGCCTATCTTCGGCGCATTGAAGAGCTCATTGGCGTGCCTATTTCTATTGTGTCGACAGGACCCGAACGGGAAAAAACTCTATGGCTTGACGATTTTTTTGGGAGCATTCGCCCATGAGTCTGCAGACTGCCGAACCGTTTACTATGGCTCCGTCGCCTCAATCGGTACCGCGTCATGTGGCGATCATCATGGATGGCAATCGTCGCTGGGCAAAGCAGCGCAATCTCCCTTCTTTTGCGGGACATTGGGAAGGCGCTGAGGTGCTCACAGAAGTAGTTAAAGCCGCCTCTGACATGGGCATTCAAACTTTGACAGTCTACGCTTTTTCGACAGAAAATTGGGGGCGCTCTCCCGAAGAAGTGGAAGCTTTGATCCATTTATTTGAGGTCTATCTTGCGAAAAAAGAAGCCGGCATGATCAAGGACGGCATTCGGTTGGGGACAATCGGCGACATGAGCCGTTTCCCTCAGCCGGTTCGAGCTTCGTTTGAGCGAGTGAAACAATCGACAGCCCATTGTAAGAAAATCAACTTGGTTCTCGCGGTCAACTATGGAGGTAGAGACGAGATTCGGCGCGCCTTTGTTCGCATCGTTGAAGATCACAAAGAACACAAGCTCGACCCTACGACGATCTCTGAGGCGTTGATTGCAAGCTACCTAGATACAACTCCTTATGGCGATCCCGATTTGCTTATACGGACGAGTGGAGAGCTTCGGCTAAGTAATTTTCTTCTTTGGCAAATGTCCTATTGTGAGTTATTTAGCACAGATGTGATGTGGCCTGATTTTACCTCCCACCATTTGCTTGAGGCTGTGAAAGTTTTTCAATCGCGCCATCGGCGTCATGGAGTGAGTGTTGGATGAAGGATTTAAGTAAACGCCTTTTTGTATCAGCGGTTTCAATAGGTATTTTGGTCGT
>JBDKJI010000046.1:0-16279 GCA_039796655.1 Chlamydiota bacterium
AAGTAAACCGTTTCGCTATACTGGCTCTAAGCTTGTCTTAAGTCAGAGGTGGCTGATGTATGATCAATTGAAGAACATGGATACGCGCGAAGTGGAATACGCAGAGACGGTCTTTATCCGAGATATTGAAACCAGAGTATTTCAAGGTATTGTGTTGCAGTGCCTTGCGAAGATTCAAGGGATTGCGCTTCTCGAGGGCAATCTCTTCGATAGTTTGCTCGGTCGTGAAGTGGAGCACGTGAAGGGGATTCATGTCGAACAAGACCAGAAGAAGCATGCGGTGACGATTCGAGCTGAGATCAATATCCATTACGGTATCTCTATTCCCGAAAAGGCAGAAGAGATCCAGACGAAACTCGTACAAGAAGTGAGCCGTTGGTCGGGGCTTCATGTGTCATCGGTGCATGTGATTTTTAAAGAGCTCATATTGCTCAAGGACGACAAGAATGTGCTTCAGCAGGCTGAAGCGGGCGAATTGGAGGAGGCGTTCTAATGCGACCTCGCGAAGCCATAGCCTCTGTTCTCCATTTGTTTATTTTATTTTTGTTCGTGATGGTGAGCGCTTCTTGCTTTGCTTTAGCTCGCTTACCTGAAGCCAGGCTCCGCCTGGCTCATCTTGTTTTAGATGAGCCTGAGACGCTCACGGAGATTGGCGTCGCCTTGCTCATTGTCACGGTACTCATCGGCGTGGCCTTTTGGGGACTTGAGAGGGGGCGTTTGCTTATCTTGAAGAAAGGCAAGCCTTCTGTCGCCGTTGATGTTGAGTTGGTGCGACAAACTCTTGCGGAGATTCTCAAAAAAGAAAGCCCCTTGAGTGTGGCTGTCTTGAAGGTGTCTGTGGGTAGACAAGGGCGCCTTGAGATTGGACTGCATACGGGCAAAGCTGACCCGCTCAAAGAGCCTGAGCTGATTGCCCAGGTTGAGCGTTCCTTTGAAACGATTCTCAAGAGCCGATTTGGCTATGTCAAATCGTTTTCTTTGTTTTTAAAATCCAATTCTTAATCGTTGCAATATCGCGTTGATTTAGTTCTTTGACTTCGCCCAAACGCTCTGGATCGTTGTCTTGGATAGCTTTGACGCTGCCGAAGTGGGCCAGTAGCGCTCTCTTCTTCTTGGGTCCGATACCCGGGATCCCGTCGAGGGCTGATGTGAGGGTCGATTCGCTGAATTTTTTGCGTTGGAAGTCGATCGCAAGCCTATGCGCCTCGTCGCGGATGCGTTGGAGTAAAAAGAGCAGCGGCGATCTTTTTTCGATTAAGATTGGATCGCTACGGTAGGGGAGATAAACTTTTTCCTGAGTGATCCCCTTGTCGTGCCGTGCGTCATCTTTCGTGAGGGCAATCACATCGATTGAAGCGATGCCGAGCTCTTTTAACACGTCAATTGCGACGCCGAGCTGGCCCTTGCCACCGTCGACGATAAGCAGGTCGGGAAATACATTAGTTTCTTTCAGTCTTTTCAGATGGCGTCCGATCACTTCTCTCATCGCTCCATAGTCATCGCCAGGCTTTGCCTCTTTGATTCGAAAGAGCCGCGTGAGCGATTTGTCCCGTTTGCCGTCGATGAAGCAAGCTAAGCTTGCAACGGCATTCGTCTGGCCGATGCTCGATGTATCAAAACACTCGATCCGCTTCGGATAGCGATTGAGTTTTAACGTCTCTTGCAGGTCGAGGAGCATTTTTTCTTGGAGGCTCTTGGCTTCGTTTTCCCGCGTGAATAGAGCCGAAGCATTTTTCATCGCCATCTCGACGAGGTCGCGTTTGGAGCCTCTTTTGGGGACCGATACGTCGATTTTTTTGCCGTGCGCCTCACTGACGATTTCAGCGACATAGGGGATGTTGAGTGACACAAGGATTTCTTTAGGCGGTTCGGCAGCATACTTGTAGTGTTGTAAAATGAAACTGGCAAGGGCCTCTTCGGCCGTCGAGGCGATGAGGTGGTAGCTGAAGTGCTCTGATGCGATGAGGCGGCTATTTCTGAATTGGAGCAGTGCCACCATTAGTGCGCCCCCTTCTGCATGGTGTCCAATCACGTCGGTTGCGTCGATCTGAGTCAGATCGACGTGGTCGCTTTGTGTGACGTGCTCAATTTGTGTGATGAGGCGGTGGATTTCTTCAGCTTTTTCAAACTCGAGCGCGTCGGAGGCTAGATCGCGCCTTCGGATCAGTTCTTCCACCACGCTTTTGTCTTGTCCTTTCAACAGGCGCACTGTTTCCGCCACAAGGACTTCATAGTCTGCCTCTGTGCATTTGCCGACGCAGGGCGCCAGGCAGCGCTTCATGTCGTAGAGTAGGCAGGGTCTGATCCGATTGGCGAGCTCTGCATCAGAGCATTGCCTGAGTGGGAATAAAGTCTGCACTAAGTCGAGCATTTGCCTTGCGGCCAAAGCGTTGGTATAGGGACCAAAATAGGTGCCCTCTTTTTTATTGGGCTCTTTTGTCCGGATCAAACGGAGCATGGGCCATTTGTGCCGTGTCATCAACAAGCGGACAAATGTCTTATCGTCTTTCAAAAGAACATTGTATTTGGGCCAGTGTTGTTTGATCAGCTGATCTTCCAAGATCAGCGCGTCTTTTTCGGTCAGCGTCACCACCGTGTCAATTGTTTCGACTTGCGCAGTCAAGTAGGGGACCATCTCTCGGTTATCGCCATGCTTACCAAAGTATTGTTTGAGGCGAGCTCTGAGGTTTTTCGCCTTGCCGACATACAGAATTTTGCCCCCCTTGTCTTTCATCAGGTAGACGCCCGGCTCTTCGGGATAGACATTGAGATCTTGGGGTTCAAAGCTCACAAGAATACCAATTGATCGACGTGGCTTTGCGCCACTTTTCGCCGCGGTCTTTGTTCGAGCTGTCGCAAGATCGCCTCGGCGCGATCGAGCGCTTTGCTTGGTAACCCAGCTAACTTGGCGACGTGGATACCGTAGCTCTTATCGGTGCCCCCTCGGACGATTTGGCGTAAGAACACGATGCCAGAGGCGATTTCTTGGACGGCTGTTTGGTAGTTTTTGGCCCAAGGGAACCGATCTTCGAGCCCTGTCAATTCCCAATAGTGCGTTGCAAAGAGGGTTTTAGCTTTTTGCCCTTCGCTTGTGAGCAGATATTCAGCGACCGCCCATGCGATGGCAATCCCATCATAGGTGCTTGTCCCTCGGCCGATTTCATCGAGCAAGACCAAAGAGCGCGATGTTGCATTGTGCAAAATGTGCGCTGTTTCACTCATCTCGACCATAAAGGTCGATTGTCCTCGGGCAAGATCGTCGCTTGCGCCAATTCTCGAAAACACTCGGTCGACAACGCCGATGTGTGCCGAACGCGCTGGCACAAACGATCCGATCTGAGCGAGAATCACAATGAGCGCCACCTGACGAATGTAGGTCGATTTACCCGCCATATTGGGCCCTGTGATCAACATCATCTGCTCTTGATCGTCAAGCCGTGTGTCATTCGGGATGAACGGTTGTCCTGTGGGCAATGTCGCTGCGACAATCGGATGGCGCCCCCCTTCGATGTAGAGAACGTTTGATGTATCGACCAAAGGTTTTGTAAATCTTTGATCTTCAGCAACTTGCGAAAGAGCCACAAGCACATCTTGTTCCGCTGTCCAGTGGGCGATCCGTTGGATAGCTGGGGCATATGATTTCATCTGTCCAATGAACGTCGTAAATAATTCTGCCTCGAAAGCAGCGGCTCTTTCTTCTGCGCCGAGGACACTGCGCTCGAACGTTTTGAGAGCCTCTGTTGTATATCTTTCGGCATTGGTGAGCGTTTGGGTGCGGACGAATTGAGGCGGCATTTTTTCTGCTTGTAGACGGCTTACCTCGATGTAGTAGCCAAACGCCCTTGTGTAGCCCACTTTGAGCGTTTTGATTCCCGTTTCTTCGCGCAGGCGCACCTGGTACGCGGCGACCCATTCTGTCGATGCATCGGCTTCTTTACGAAAGTCGGCAAGGCTTGGGTGGACATCGTGGCGAAACAAAGCACCATCGCTGACGCGCAAAGGGGGCGTATCGATAAACGATCGGGCGATCGCTCCAGCTACGCTAAAGAGTTCGTTTTCGACGGGGACGCCTTCGGCCTCTGATATGATTGTAATGGACTGTGTGAGTGTGAGCAGATCGCGCGGCGTTGCGTAGCCAGCCACAACCTTCATTTTCAGCCGCTCTAGATCTTTGACTTGTCGAAAAAGAGCGCGTAAGCGCGCTCTTTTTGGGGTGTTGTGAAGCAGCGCTTCGACCTGAGATTGCCGTGCGTTGATGAGAGAGACGTTGAGCAGCGGTTTTTGGAGCCACTGCTTGAGGAGGCGGCCTCCCATGGCGGTGGACGTTTCATCGAGAAGGGCGAAGAGAGAGCCTTTTTTGCCCTGCTTGCCTTCGAGGATCTCCAGATTGGCAAACGTCGATCTGTCGAGCGACATTGTATCTGCAGCCGCATGCGGCTGCAGAGAGACAACATGGTCGAGATTGAGCGACAGTTCTTCTTTTAGGTGCAATAAAAGCGTGCCACACGCAGCCAATTCAGCCGCGGTCAAACTTACTTTATTCATCCCGAGCTGCGCTGTGAGCACTGCCTCGGCAACCGCCAGGTCGAGGATGGGTCTTGTATTTAACAAAAACGGGCGTTGGATCGAGAGCTCTTTGAAGAAGGTAGGGTGTGTTTTTTGCAATAAAGGCGAGGCGATCCATTCGGCAATGGGCAGCCTGGCTACTTCGTTGAGCACAGCTTCGATTTTGCTATCCGACAGCGATCTGAATTCACCCGTTGAAATATCGATATAGGCAACAGCGATTTTTTTGCCTGCCTGGGCGATTGCGGCAAAGTAGTTATTGCTTTTGTCACTCAGTAGCGACGATTGAATGAGCGAGCCTGGTGTGATGACGCGGACAATTTCGCGTCGGACCAAACCTTTAATGTCCTTTGCCTCTTCGACTTGCTCTGCGATCGCGACTTTGTAGCCGTGCGCGATGAGTTTGTCGATGTGTCCATCCAACGTATGGAATGGTACACCGCACATGGGGATCAACTGGCGCGCTGTCAATGTGAGGCCGAGAGTGCGCGAGATCGTCTCGGCATCGTCGTAGAACGCCTCGTAGAAATCGCCGAGCCTAAAAAAGAGCAGAGCTTCTTTGGCCTCCTCTTTACACGACTTCCACTGGGCCATCATAGGGGTGGTTTCGCTCATGAAAACATGCTACCATGGGCAGCTGTTGTATGAAAACCACTTTTGCGACGGCTTGTTGGGAAGGCGATTGGAAGACGATTTTGCTCAAGCCGAATTACTTGGCGGAAGGGATGATCGGACGCCATCGATTCAATTTTGCCAGGCGACTTTTAGTGATCAACAACGTCGCCGACCCAGAAGAAGTGATACGTGCCGCTAAGCGGCACATTGCCGCAGGTGTGTTGACCGATATCGTGATGGCGGACCCTTCTGTGTTACCTGCTTTTCAGCTCAAGCGCTCTGACTTCACCTCGAACCACCCGTCGATTCCCAACGATTGGATCTACTACAACGCCTTAGCCCCTTTGACTGCAATCCATGCTGTGACAACTGATTATTTGCTCTACCAAACAGGTGATGTGTGGCTCAAGAAAAATGCCGCATGGATCGCTTCTTCGATCCATGCGATGCAAAAAAGGCCCACATTCAAAGTGGCCAACCTCACCTGGAATGACAACTACAGAGAAGCTCGCCAGGAAGCGTACCGCTCAACTCTTCGCTTCTATGTATCAAACAGGGGCTTTTCCGATCAGATGTTCTTGGTACAAAGCAAAGACTTTCAGCAGCCGATCTACGGCATACTCCGCGAGGATGCGGCCCATTTCCCGAGGGGTGACGTCTTTGAGAAACGCGTTTTCAGTTACATGTTAACCCAAGGATGGGAGAGAATTACATTTAGGTGGGCGTCATACGTTCACGGGATGCCGGGTGATGGGGACGTTTTCGAAGCAAAGTCTTGAGGAGCTGCGTAGTCGCATCGACTTGGTCGAGGTACTAAGTCCGTATCTCAAGCTCCAGCGCTCTGGCGCAAACTATAAAGCGCTGTGCCCTTTTCATGACGAAAAAACGCCCTCGTTTATGATCCAAAAAGGGGATACTCACTACCACTGTTTTGGCTGCGGGGCGCATGGCGATGCGATCCAGTTTTTGATGACGCATCTCAAAATGAGTTTTGCCGAAGCGGTTGAGACGCTGGCTGACAAATTCCAAGTCGCTCTTGTAGAAGCTGAAAGCGACGATCGTCCTAAGGGACCTTCAAAAACGCTTCTGAAAGAAGCGCTCGAGAAAGCACAGCAGATCTACCAGTTCGCCCTTCTCCACACGATTGAGGGACACGCTGCCCTCGATTATCTCTACGCCAGAGGGATCGATCTCGATTTTATCCACGCCTTTGGCATGGGCTACGCACCACAAAGTGCTGGTCTTATCACCGACGCCTTGCAAGAGCAGGGGGTGAATCGAGAGATCATGGAAGAGGCAGGGCTGATGCGCAACCACCGAGAGATGTTCAACGGGCGGATTACGATTCCGATTCGGGACCCCATGGGGAGCGTCATTGGCTTTTCGGCAAGGAAATTTCGGCCTGATACGTTTGGCGGCAAGTACATCAACACTCCCGAAACGCCCCTTTTTAAGAAGTCTAAAGTGCTCTTTGGCCTTAGCTACTGCCGCAAACAAATTGCCAAAGAGAAAAAAGCGCTCCTTGTCGAAGGGCAAATCGATGCGATGAGGCTCATCCACTCAGGGTACAATTGGACCGTCGCATCACAGGGCACCGCTTTCGGCATCGATCAAGCGCATGAGCTGACACAGCTTGGCGCTCGCGCTGTCTATATCGCATTTGACGGCGATACAGCAGGACAAGAAGCGGCGATGAAAGCGGGTCACTTCTTCCAAAAAGAGGGCGTTGACGTATATGTCGTGCCGCTTCCTGAGCATTGCGATCCCGACGTGTTCTTGCAAGAGAAGGGCCCTGAAGAGTGGCAAAAATGTCTCGATATGAGCGTCGACTATTTGACGTTTTTAGTTGGGCACCTCTCAAAGAAGTTCAATCCGGCAACACCTGCTGGGAAAAATGAACTTGTCCAAACGATCGCGAAACAAATTCGGGAATGGGACCATCCCCTCATGGTGCACGAGGGACTTAAAAAACTAGCCCGCCTGACACAGACGCCTGAATCGATGTTGGGAGGACCTGAAGACACCACGCCCCAGGTGCACCTACGCCGTTCGATGAGCGTATCACACACCGACATTGACCCCGATCGGATTTTGGAGGCCGATTTGCTCCGGTGGCTTTTGATCATGGGCGAGGCAAAACCAGAGTATATCGCGATCGCTCAGGCCAATTTGCAGGCGCACCACTTCCGTGTACCGGCGGCGCGGCTGTTGTACGAGCGGTATCTCCACGCCGCTGCAACGTCGGCCCCTCGTGATCTACTCGCGCTTGCAATTGACGTCGACAACGCTGAGTCGCAGCTTTTTTTGGCAGAAATTTTACAAAAGAAAGTGAACCGCGAGAAAGCCAAAGAGGGATTTTTGGATGCGATCCAAAAAATTTTGGAGCGCCATTGGATGCAAGCTCGAGAGGCAATTAAGGCAAAGATTTATAGTGGTAAATGTATTGAGTCAGAGGTGCTCGAGCTTGCAAAAGCCTTCGATCAACTCAAACGCGAAAGACCTCAAGTGAAGCAGGAGATTTGATGGGGCGACACCTTGTATTGTTCGATGCTGATTGCCCCCTCTGTAGGGGCGTAGTCAAAGAGTTGATTGAGCTCGATGAGGAGGCCCTGTTTTTATTTGCGCCCCTTGAAGGGGAAACAGCTGATAGCATCCTTGTCGGACCTCAGGCGTGGCTGAAAAACACCAACAGCCTCGTCCTTGTTGAACACTTCACATCGACGGATCGCCTTTTCTCGATCCGGTCGAAGGCAATCTTCCGCATCTATTGGCTCATCGGCGGGCGCTGGAAGATCATTGGCATGTGGTCTTGTCTCCCTGCCTGGCTCATCGACCCCATCTATCGATGGGTCGCAGAGCACAGACACCAGTTTAAGTTCTCTTCGACAGAGCCGCTCGGGCCTAGTGCCCGCTTCTTACCATGATATACCCAGAGGGATTGAAAAATTGGGAAACGGGCAAGGAGGCTTCTTCAGGTTCTCGATCTGGAGCGAGCGGCTGTGCTCTAGAGCACGCCGCAAGTGAAGATGAGAAATCTGAAGAAAAGCCGACGCCGCCCGAAACCAATTTTTCAATCACGAGGGGTATACAGCGACCCGTCTTGTCATGTTGTGAACGAGGGGGTGATCCGGGTGCGATGCTCGCAAAGAGCTTACTAATTCTTGCACCACTCTTTGTTCACGCTCGCCGAGGGGGCCGTCTTGGTGTAACATTTGGCGTGCAAACCAAAGGCCTGCGCAGCCGCTCACGATGCTACCAACGACTAACGGCAGCCCTGTAAGGCCGCCCACAGCGCATACAGCGTACCCGGCAAGCAAGCCTACGGCGGTACACCCATTCCCAATGCTGTCATCTAGGTCCCACCGGTCCTTAAGCGTCTGCAGGTGGGCCAACTGAGCGCGCGCCGCAAGCATTTGCGTGCGCTGTATCGTAGGGTCTAGGAATGCCTCGTTCGCCCCATCCATATTGTCGAACTCGCCAGCAGCCAATGGAGCGTGTGGATCCTCAAACTTTCGGATTGCGTTGGTTAATATTCTCATCTCTGATGTAAGTGCGGACATATCTGATCCCCTTGCTTTGAAGAAAGGAGATTTTGCAATCATAGCAAAGAAAATGTCAAATGATTATTTAAATTATTTGCTGCGAGAGTGTTGCGGCAAGATCGGATCGTTTGAGTCGTACCTGTTTCATTGAGTCGCGGTAGCGTAGCGTGACGGTGTCGTCTTGGAGCGTGTCGAAGTCGACAGTGATGCAAAAGGGTGTGCCGAGTTCATCTTGTCTTCGGTACCGTTTACCGATTTGGCCCGATTCGTCGTATTCGCAGTTCCACAGTGCGCCGAGCTCTTGGTAGATATCTTGGGCAATTTCGGGGAGGCGATCTTTTTTCATCAATGGAAAGATCGCTGCTTTCACCGGAGCCACGCGGGGGTGTAAGTGGAGCACTGTTCTTGTCTCGCCACCTTCGAGCGTTTCTTCTTCGTACGCATCGCAGAGTAAGGCTAAGAACGTGCGCTCTACGCCAAAGGTGGGTTCCACTACGTGGGGGACGAACTTTTCCCGCGTCTCTGGGTCAGTGTATTCAATAGTCTGACCGGCAAATTCGGCGTGTCGTTTCAAATCGAAGTCGGTACGATACGCAAGGCCATAGAGCTCGCTTCTGCCGAAGGGGAAGTCGTAGACCAAATCGACCGTTCTTTTGGAGTAGTGCGACAACTGTTCTTTGGGGTGCTCTTTTTCGTGGATGCGCCCTTTGCTCAGACCGATATACTCACACCATGCGTGCATCGCTTTTAGCCACTCATCGAAGACCTTTTCCCACTCTGTTTCGCGGATGAAGTATTCGATTTCCATTTGCTCAAATTCGATCACACGGAAAACGAAGTTGCCTGGTGTGATTTCATTGCGGAATGCCTTGCCAATCTGGGCGACACCGAACGGAAGGCGAACGCGCATTGTATCGAGAATGTTTTTAAAGTCGACAAAGATTGCCTGGGCTGTTTCAGGGCGTAGGTAGGCGATCTGATCGCCCGCACCTGTTTTACTCATTTGCGTGTGGAACATTAAGTTGAAGGTGCGCGCTTCGGTAAAATCGGCAGCGCCGCATTTAGGGCATTTGATCCGATGTTGGACAATCGCATGGGTCATCGCTTGCAGCGACATGCCGTCGGCGTTTTTTTGCAAAGCCTCTTCGATCAAGTGATCGGCGCGAAAACGCCCTTTACACGCCTTGCAATCGACGAGAGCATCGGTAAACCCTTCGACATGCCCGGACGCTTCCCATACCCGTGGGTGGAGGAGGATGGGGCCGTCGAGGCCTACCATGTCGCGCCGTTTTTGCACGAACATCTTCCACCACAGGTCCTTGATGTTTTTCTTCATCAAAGCGCCGTAGGGGCCAAACGAATAGGTGTTGGCAAAGCCGCCGTAGATTTCTGAACCCGGGTAGACAAAGCCGCGTCGCTTACAAAGGGCAACGATCGGCTTTAAAACATCTTGGATCGAGGGGTTTTTTGGCTCAGAGTTCACGCTATAGCTCCGGGACGGGCCAGTCTAGCAGAAAAGAGCGTATAGTGTCTAGGCGGGCCGTTTGCCCTTGTCACGAGTAGCGGGCTGGGTGGTGGTGGTGGCCGATGAAGGGGCATCGGGAGGAGCGCCAATAGCCTGCCCCCAGACTTGTTGTACCTCTGCTATGCTGGGTCTTACCCCTGATTCGGGATAGATGATCTTGTGCAGAATATTGTAGAGCTCTGGTGAGATTTGCCCCCGAACTTTACTCAATGCCGTATGTATTGGCATCCTCTCATCCAGGCTATGACCGATTTCGGGTGCCAGAAATAAAAGTAATGTATACCCCAAAGCGTATACGTCTTGGTCGTAGACGTCGAATGGCTGTCCGTATTCTTTTTTCGTTGCCGCTTCAGGTGAGAGAAATCTTAGTGTATGGGTCTCATGGTGAGCGTATCTGTAAGAATCCATGGCCAAGGCGGATCCGAGGTCGCAAAAGACAGCTTTCCCTTTTTGTAACAAGGTATTGGACGGTTTGATGTCTCCGTGAATAAAGTGTTGGCTATGCATGTTGGTTAGCCCCTGTATCAGTGGGTATAAGGTGCGGCAGCGTTCTTCCCGTGTTTGACTCAATACGTGTTGAGACAAGGATGAACCGAGGGGATAAAGAATAGATACTCTCCCATCCGGGTTGTGATAGCGCAAAGGGCCTCCAACCCGGGGCAGGGCTAGACCCGAATGATCGGATCCTGCGTGATCATAAATAAACTGGGTTGTTGTGGATTCTTCGATTTTCCAAATGGCCCGCATACGGTCATGGGGAATAATTCGTGCACAAGGTTGGCCTGTAACATCCATCGCCACTTTTGCCGTTGCAGAAGAACCTTGGCCTTTACGCGCGTGTTTGACGCAAATAACAACGTGCCCGCCTCGGCGGACTTCGTATGCGATTCGGACGCCGAAACCTTGATAATGGCCACAATTCTGGGGTATGTCAATCCTACCGAGTTCGTCCAAAGTATCTACCAGTCGTCCGACATCGTCTAGTAATGCGCTTGGATCAATGCTTGCGGTGTCCGGGAATGCTTGTCTGAGCCATTGTTCAATGAAAGCCTCATAACGGATCTGGGATCCGGTTTGAATAGAATCGATCGATTGTGGGGTGGCGACAAAGCGATACAGAGTGTCGTTCTTTTTGATCACGTACACTATCACTCTTTCTGGTGGGACAGCTCCTCTTGTCTTGAGCCAATCGCACAGGGCGTTTGTCTCGTCGTGATCATCGAGCGGGTAGAATTGTGTGCCTACTGCGAGTATCGGGCATACTCTGTCATATTGTCTGAACAAATAAACTGTAGCATTACCACCTAATAGACAGGTTGTCACTGTACCCACATGGGCTTTCTGGGCTTGCCAAATATCTTTATTTACCGATCGCAAAATATCGTTTCGTAATGGCTGATTCAAAGGGCCTGGCATTGGATCAGGTAATGTGGGACGGGGCGATGTTGTTTGTGTTCCGCACAATAGCACCACTCTTTCGGTAGGACATTCTAGAATAATTGCACCATCCGGTTCCAGAATCAGTGTTGCGGCTGGTGTTGTATCTAAAGTGAACCGTTCAGTGCTTGCGGGAGGGAAAAGATGGTCGCTCGATCTTAGCTTTTCTAACGCCTTGGTTTTTACGGTATCCATCCAAGTGTTTTCAGTCTCTAAATTTGTTATAGCGTTTTGACAGTTTTCCCGTTCTTGATTCACATCAAAACGTGATGTGGGTTGGATCGATGCGAGTTTTTTTTGTTTATTTCTGAGTACTCCCAGTTTTTGGTTGTGCAGTTTCTCTTTCCAACAATCGAGGCTTCTAGTGGCTGTTTCTAACACCCCTAACATGCCTGATGCGCACACCCGTTGTACATCCAGGCGGGAGTGATAGACGTCCGCTGCGCGCTTGCGTATGCTGTTGATATTCACGTAGCTTTTTATTTCTTCACCATCGCGGCCCTGTATGCACAAAGGTGCCCAGTATCGACTGAGTAGCGCATACCAGATTTTTTGGAACCAGCCTGTAGGAATTTTGATTGCGTAATCGAGCGAAGCGTGTACCCGCAACCTTTTGTGCTTGTCGCCGATGATATGAACATGATGATTGATTGGTAATGCAGACATCGCTAATCACCCGTTGTTCTTGGAATCTGGGTCGAAAAGCACGCGTTCCAGATCTGTTGCACGTCTTCCATAGTAGGCCTTTGTTCCGGCTGGGGATCAGTCATTTGCCTGAGTAGGCGTACAATCGGCTCGGGGATGTCTCGATCTTGCTCAATCTTGCGAATAGCTTTTTCGTGTGAAATACGTTCATGCTTGGAAAGGCTTTGGCAAGATTGAATGCGTCGCAGATAGGCTCGTTTTATAGCAGGGTCTATGCCGAGAGCAAACATCAATATAGATTCTTTGATTGCTAAGTCATCTTTTGATGCTATGACCTTTTTGCGTATACCATCTTTATCTGGTTCCAAATGTCGAATAAGGGCGCATCCCAATCTGTATACGCGCTCTTTAGATACGTCGATCGGCGTCCCCGTTGTCAGAGACACAAATCCAGTTTCTGAAAGGTGCTCGATATCACGTATTTTGTTTTGGTCTATGGGTCGTATGGTTTCGGTTTTCGTCTTTTCTCGACAAATGACCCGTGTCAAAGCTTGGCAGCGCTCTAGACGAGTTGTTGTCGATTTTTGCGGAGCTATGCCAAGCGTGCCGTTTTTACAAGCGCGCTGCACGTCTAACCGAGAATGATAGATGTCTTTAGCTCGTTTTAAGACGCTATTGATATTGACGTAGGCTGTGATCTCTCGTGTACCTTCCAAGTAAGTAAGGGGGGTCCAAAACCAACTTAAGAGTTCATAGCACACCCGCTGAAACCATCCCGTTGGGATGCGGGCTGCGTAGTTATGACCGCCTATCTCGATCCTGCCAGAATCGTTTATTATTGGTAATTGCGTTCTTGTAGTTGCAGACATATTAACCGTATTAATTGTATCAAAAAATAATTAATAAGTCAATAGCGATAGTCCGTAAATATCTGTCAATAAATGGGATAGTGTTTATAGAAAAAAGCGAGGTTGCAGCAGTGTTTGATATGGTTATAAGCTGTTAACTATCAGTACCATCTGCGTTCGGCCCATCTGCGGATGAGGGCGTCGAGGGAGACACGGCCGGGGCCGAAGACGAGGACTAGAAGAGAGGTGATGAGGAGGGGGTAGGGAGCTTGACGGACGAGGAGGTTGGGGTCGGTGAGGAAGCGCAGCTCGGAGAGGTCAGGGGCGTGGGCGGTCGATAGGGCCACTAGCATCGTAATGGCAAGGGGGATGGCGGCAAGGCGAGAGCCGAGCCCTAGCATGAGCATCGCCCCGCCGAATGTCTCCACAATACCGACAAGATAGGCATTGAAGTGGGGGAAAGGGATGTGGAGGCCTTCGAAAAACAAGATCACGTTGGTGATGTTCGATAGTTTGCCAATACCCGCATTCAGAGCTTGGTGGCCCCAAGTCAGGCGCATGTAGAGTAGAAATAAACTCTGCAATCCACTGCCCGTTGTGATAATCAAGCCGTAGAATTTTGCGCAGAAACTGAAAAACCAACCTTGCAACATCTGATCCTCAAAACATTTTTTCAAAGATCGTCGATCGAGAGTTTTTCGTCAATCAGCAGAACTGAATACGGCCGCGTCCGTTGAGATGGACAATACGTTGAGCAGATCACCGAGAAGGAGGGGTGGAGTATTTGAAGTGCGATTGAAAGTGTCAAGCGCCGTAGCCCAGGCTGTAATATCGCTTTGGGTAACCAATGGATCCATGCCGATAGCTAAACGAGGATTGCGCGCTATGGTAGAAATAATCCCGTTTAAAAATACCCTCGTTTTCGTCCATTCATTTGTGCGTATGAGGCGATGGATGATTCGTCTGATCACATTCGAATAGCCCATACACAAGAGAAACCCAATCAAGTGCTGACATAAGGGCGAAGGATTGTTGGGCGATCTTAATGCGCGGCTTTGGAGGGTTCTCCAGTTGCGATTTTTGGCCGCAAGCCATAGATCGCGATCTACCAATACGAGGCCTTGTTCTAATTCTTCTGGAGAGCTAAGAAGGGGGTCTAGCTCGAGCCCCTCAATTCCTGCGACGGTATTGCCTCTTTCATAAGAGATAGACCATTGTAGCATGAGCTCAATAGCCGCCGCTACGCGGCCTCTTTGTATTTGATTGCGGCAAGTCTGTAGAAGGGGCTTTAAAGGGGGGGGGCTTACTGTTTGGTAGGTTGGGTTTGCGAACTTGGCTTGTAGTACAGGGTGCCGTCGCACCGCCTCAAAGAAAACGGTTAAGTCAATATTCTGTTCTAGGACATACGCTACGCATTCCCGAGGTTCTTTTTCAACGAGCGTAGCAACCGTTGTTGAATCAAGTGGTGCTTGTTCATGTTGAGAGTATTTTATTGATGCTAAAAACGTCATTCAAATAATTATAAACAATACGATTTATTAATTCAACTAAAATTATTTATTTCCATTCGTGGAGAAACGGGCGATTTGGTATACTTTCGCCGTTATGCAAGAGCTGTGTTCACAAACCGTTGAATCTCTTCAGTCTTGGATGGCCGAACAGGGCGAGAAGCCGTTTCGGGCAGGGCAAGTCTTACAATGGCTTTACGCTGAAGGGGCCCGTTCATTTGACGCGATGACCAATTTGAGCAAGGCATTAAGAAAAGCGCTCTCAGAGCGCTTTTCGATTAGCTCACTCACGCTTGTGCGATCGGTCATGTCGGAAGACCAGCAGACGGAGAAGTTTCTTTGGAAGCTTGCCGATGGCAAGCTTGTTGAGTCGGTGCTCATCTCTTCGTTTGATCGACGGACGGTGTGTGTGTCATCCCAGGTGGGGTGTCCCGCACGGTGCGCTTTTTGCGCGTCGGGTAAAGAAGGGTTGAAGCGTCATTTAAGCGCAGCTGAGATCGTCGAGCAGGTGTACCTGATCGATCTTGCGCTTAAGAAACGAAATGAACGGGTATCTCATGTGGTGTTCATGGGGATGGGCGAACCGATGGACAATTACGACGCAGTGGTATCGGCCATTCGGATTCTCAATGCTCCGTATGGCCTGAACATTTCGCAAAGGCGCATTACGGTCTCGACTGTCGGGGTGGTGGAAGGCATTCAACGTCTTGCAACGGAGGACCTCAAGGTCAACCTGGTTTTGTCGCTCCATGCGCCGAATCAACACATCCGGAAGAAGATTATCCCTTATGCTCGCAAATACCCTCTTGAAGAAGTGCTGATTGCGATGGACTGGTATGGGAAAGTGACGAAGCGCGAAATCACGTATGAATACACGCTTCTACGCGGCATTAACGATCGACCTGAGCATGCTCAAGAGCTTGCGGAGCTACTGAAAAACAAGCCTTGCACAGTGAATCTTATCCCTTACAATCCTGTCGACGGCCTTCGTTTAGAAAGGCCCGATGGTCAAGAGATCGAGTTATTCAAACAGATCCTCGAAGAGGCCAAGATCAACACGACCTGGCGTTACACGAAAGGCAAAGACATCGCTGCGGCATGCGGTCAGCTTGCATTACAGACTGAAGAAAACACATGAAGCTCGTGTCTCGCTTAAGGGAGGCTTTTGATGCCGAAGCCGATGTCGAGAAGGCTGGAAAGCAAAGCGCTTATTTACTGAATCAGTTTCCTTTTTTTGGCATCATCAAACCTCGGCAACGGGACATCGCGAAAGCAATTTTTCGGCAGGGCGTCGATGAGCCTTGGGAAGAGGTGGTACGGCGATTGTTTGATCAGCCTGAAAGGGAGTTTCATTACTCGGCAATCGACCTTGCGCTGATGATGCGTAAACGGTGGACTCAAGCGCATTTGCCTCTCTTTATCGAGCTTGTGAGGCAGCACTCTTGGTGGGATACCGTCGATCCCGTCGCGGACGGCCTTATCGGTCGTCTCCTGCAGGCAGAGCCCACCTTATTGCACCATCCCGACATGTGGATCGAGGACGCCTCGATGTGGGTGCGGAGAGTAGCCTTGATTTATCAGCTCAAGTGGAAG
>JBDKJI010000047.1:0-4458 GCA_039796655.1 Chlamydiota bacterium
TGCCACCCCTTTTGTGAAGTCCATGAGTGATGCCGCTATCGGAATCGAGCCCCCGGCCAAAATAGCCGAACAGGTTTTACCCGTCGCGCTCGACGCTGCACGAGCCGCCGCCTTCTCGAGAAAACTGCCAGGCGGGCACCGAAACGCGCGGCTCCCCTGGTGCTCCTCAAAGGCAAGCTTCATCCCTTGCACAACACGCTCTTGCAAGAACGCTTTAATCTTGGCAATCACGTGGGTAGGATCTTGGTTTGGCACCAAACGGCATGTCAGTTTGGCTCTCGCAATAGAAGGGATCACCGTCTTAACGCCCGCACCGCTATAGCCGCCACTAATGCCGTTGATCTCAATTGTCGGTAAAAACCAGTTGTTTTCTTTCAACGACTTACCCTTTTCACCGCCGATCGCCGCAATGCCATGTTCTTTATGCAGTGAATCGAGCGTTTGTAAATACGTGTAGTGATCCCGTTCAGCTTCCGTCGAGCGTACAACACCGTCATAGAATCCAGGCACCGCAACATGGCCATTTTGATCCCACAAGCTTGCGAGCAGCTCCGCTAACGCGCGGTTTGGGTTGTACGCGACGCCCCCCTGGACACCCGAATGGAGATCGCCCTTAGAGCCTTGCAAGGCGATTTCAAAGCCAACGCAGCCCCTCGCCCCCAACGTCACCGCAGGCGAACGATCAGGAAGGGCGCCGAAATCGACAATCATCAATCCATCGGCGCTCAGCTTCTTGCCGAGTGTAGGCAAAGCATGTACAAGTCCCAAACTCTGTGACTCCTCTTCTCCCTCGATAACGAATTTCAGATTAACCGGCAACGGACGACCGAGATCTTGCAGTGCGTGAAGCGCGAGCATCGCGTAGAAAATCTGCCCCTTATCATCGAGGGCACCCCGCGCAAAAATCTTCCCCGCGCGCTCCGTCGGTTCAAACGGAGGACTCGTCCACAGATCGATCGGATCGACAGGCTGCACGTCATAATGGCCGTAGATCAATACTGTTTTGGCATTGGGCTTGGATGTAGGCGTTTCCATGAACACCAGAGGATAACCTTTGGTTTCGATCAACTCCGCTTTACCTTGTTTTTTTTGCAAAAAGTGCTGCACCCAACTCGCACACCGACGCACATCGTCCGCGTAGGCCGGATCTGCGCTCACCGATGCGAAGCGCAAAAAGGCAAAATAGTCATTTTTTGCCTCTGCCTCATGCTTTAAAAACCACGTGTTTAACTCTCGAAGAACATCCATAAATTGCTCACATTCACTTTGCAAGCGAAGTATAGCAAAGAAGACTTTATACGTGTCTTCGTCTTCACTGTGTTTCTTCTTGGAGACGATCGTCGAAGACCTGCGACGCGTTATCAATGAGAAATGCAGCCAGCGACTCTTCGCCCTCAAAGCTGAGCTCCACTTCCATATTGCCCTCCTTCGAAGGCCTGCTGCATGTGATCAGAACGCAGCACGCGTATTGTTCACCAAGAGCCTCTCGAAGGCGAAGCTGAGCAACCTCGTGCGCCTGGCTTTTTTTAAGGCGCATTTTGGTCACTTTTTTCCCCATCGAAAAACCTCTCAATCGTTGACTCCGTATAGATGACAGAAAAGGCGATTTCACGCAAGATTTTAAATCCACCAAACGCTATAATCACCTACACTATGATCAAAAGAATTGCACTCTTTCTCGCGCTGAACTTTCTCGTCGTTGTGATGATCTCGGTCATCTTAAACGTCCTTGGCGTCCGCCCCTTTCTCGAAAAAGAAGGGCTGAACCTCGGCTCATTATTAGTGTTCTGCCTTATCTGGGGCATGGTGGGCGCGTTGATCTCGCTCATGCTCTCACGCGTAATGGCAAAATGGATGATGGGCGTACGCATCATTGACCCGAATACACACGACTCTACAGAACGACATCTCTACGAAACGGTACAGCGCCTGGCGCACAAAGCACACCTCCCCATGCCCGAAGTCGGTATCTACGCCTCGCGCGAGATTAATGCCTTTGCAACCGGGCCATCCAAAAAACGATCCCTTGTCGCCGTCTCCTCAGGCCTTATCGAAAGAATGTCCGACGAAGAAATACAGGCAATCATTGGCCACGAACTGACCCACATCGCCAATGGCGATATGGTCACCATGACCCTTCTCCAAGGCGTCGTCAACGCGTTTGTCATGTTCTTAGCGCGCATTCTCGCCTACGTCTTCTCAGGCCTCGGGAAAAATCGTGAGCAAAACTCAAGTCATTCAGGCACAATGAATTACATTCTTTTTGTCTATCTTTTTGAAGTTGTGTTCATGATTTTGGGATCACTGCTCATCGCTGCTTTTTCCCGCTGGCGCGAATTTCGGGCCGATGCAGGCGGGGCGAAACTGGTAAGTCGAGGTGCGATGGTGAGGGCGCTAGAAGCGCTTCAAGCAGCTCAAAACGTCCATGATCCGAGAAAAGAGCAACCCGCGATTGCAGCGCTCAAAATCGCCCACCCATCCAAGAAAGGGCTGTTTGCCCTATTTGCGACCCACCCCCCTCTGGAATTGCGCATTCAAAGATTATTGGGAGCAAGACCGTCGTATTAGGTTCACAGATTCTTATACAAAACCAAAGCCACCACCACCCAGCAATCCTTCTTGAACGCTGTGAGTGAGCTTATTTCTAAATGATTCGTATGTATCGACTACGTTGATATCAATCGAGCGATCACAGGTATGGAATGCCACAAAAGGATTGCGACTAGGTGGGCATAATCTAAACATGATGGTCATGTCTGGTAAAATACCCTCAGCACCAGTGGTAACACGTATGAGACCGCACAGATCTGCATCGCTTGAATCATCTACCCATCTGTCAAAAAAAACTTTAACCTGCTGTTGCTCTTCATCAGAACACCCGGTACAGCGGAACGCATTTTTCAGCTGATCTCGGTCTATCTTCCCTTCTACCTTATCACGCAAAATGGCTGGTGTCGCGCCTTTATAAGCATCCCATACTCCGCCACCTGGTGATAAATTTGCATGAATGCCTGTCGCAACTGCAAGCACCGCGCGAAGCGGTGGCATGATGTAACTTGCGATAAATTCTGCCTCTGTGAAACCGGCTATAGCAGCCAAGGCTCTGATTTGTGCTTGGGTAGTATCGGGGATAGCGCCAATCGAAGGAACCCACAGATTTTCCCTTACAAAGATCCCTATCAATTTTTGACAAATAGGATCGTCCATTGGTAAATCAGTCGATACACGACCAAGCTCTGCTTCCGTTACAGCGTGCAGCATAGAAAAAAGCACGGGATGAAAGTGGTGACCCAGCACAATGCCATCTTGCTCTCTCAAAGCTCTACCAAATAAAATCCCAATAGATCGATAAGCCTCAATTTGTTCTCGCTCAGAAACAACATTTGGCGCGTTCGCGATCACACACGGAATCAGCCCCTCTGTGGAGGATATCTTTGGTAAATCCTGACTGTGCGCCAAAGAACTCATGAGCAATGTGACAAATTCTCTTGTCAATCCCCCAATATCCACACCGCTTTCGCCCAGAAAATGAATCCTCACTCGATGCGGCCCTGCCGTAATACCAGCGAGATAACATAAAGGGTTGAGTTTTACATCGTCTCGACTGACAGCCAACAACCCAGCCACCTGTTCTGTCGCAATAAATCCACGCTCGCGTTGTATTCTAGCAGAGGCATATCGAAGCGCAGCGGTATGACTCGTTCGCAATGCGGTATCAACGACATCATCATCATCTTGCAGCTCACGAGCCACGTGCTCCAATAGCAAACCGTTTTGTGCAAGCAATCTAAGGACGAACAATCGATCGCACCGAAGCCTTAAAGAAGCGTGTTCGAACGAATGTCTATTGGATCGTACCGCCGCAGCAACAACACGCGGGTGATCCTGCAACTCTAAAGAAGCATATTCCAACACAATCCCGTTTTCCTGCATAACTAAAAGAGTGAATTCCAAATCACCCCGAAGCGCATCAGATGCATATCTAAAAACAAATCCGTTTTCTTTAATTAACTTAAGAACAAACTCTCGATTACCTTGCAGCTCTGCGGAAGCGTGCTCAAATAATGATGCACTGGCACGAGCCACCATAGAAATAAAAATCGAATCTCGCCTCAACTCCTCAGGGACACAATCCAACATCAGCGAACTCGCCTGAAGCATTCCAAAAACGAAATTTTGATCATTGCGCTGATCGTCAGATGCGTTCCGAAATACTAAACCGATTTCAGCAATGGCTCTCAATATAAAAGCCCGATTCCTTTGAAGCCTCGGTGAGGCATACTGAAAAACAGCCCCGCCTCCGCTTCGGATTGCCGTAAGAACAACTTCCGGATCGTCCTGTAAATTATCAGAAAGCAAGCGAAGCATCTCACCGTCTTGTTGCATCATCGCAAGGCTAGCATCCCGATCGATTGAAGGCCCTGGAACAGGCACGGGCACAGAGGCGCTCTGAATCGA
>JBDKJI010000048.1:0-3618 GCA_039796655.1 Chlamydiota bacterium
AAAATAGGTTATAAGATTCTTCAAGCGCTGCTGTTGAATCTGAGCTTCTCTTTTGAGTCTTTCGTACTTTGATTCAATCGAAAAAAGAGTAGTCGTAGGTAGCGCTGTTGTATAAATCAAAGGCCTAGAAAAGTTGAGCAAATACTCTTTGAGTTTAGTGCTTCCAAGTACGCACGCGCCATGAGCGCCTAACGTTTTGCTGAACGTGTGCATTCGAGCAAATACTTCCGATTCTAACCCTAGTTCTGCCACCAACCCTTCGCCATGCAGGCCGCAAATTCCTGTCGCATGGGCCTCATCTACGATCAGATGCGCTTCATAGTTGGCGCAAAGAGCGGCGATTTCTGGCAGTGGCGCCAAGTCACCGCTCATCGAGTAGATCGATTCAATCACGACGAACGTAGGCACAGACGCCGCTTTCAATCGCTTCTCTAAAGAATAGAGATCGTTGTGTCTGAATGGAAAGCGTTTTGCGTCAGACAGATGCATTCCGTCTGTTATTGAGGCGTGGATCTCAAGGTCATATAGAAAAGTCACCGCATCTGTTCCCAGAGCAGAAAGAAGGCCGAGATTCGCGGTGTAACCACTGTTATAGATCAAACAACTCTCCGCTCGGTGAAACTGTGCAATCTGCGCTTCTAGCTCTTCATAAAGAAGGCAATTCCCGGTGAGAAGACGCGACCCTGTCGCCCCTGAACTATCGCTTCCTTTGATCCCTTCACAATCTTTGGCAAACCCAAAATAATCATTCGAAGTTAGATCGATCAACCCAGCGGTTGACTGAAGAAACCGGAGAAGCCCTTGTTCTTTTCGTTTTTGAAGACGTGCACCTAAAAAAGCAGTCATATACCGCTCGTGATTGAATAATTGGTTCCGGGCTGCGTTGGCTTTGCTTTCAATTTCTCGTCTTCATTCGCGGCATGCTCTAGAGCATGGCCACTCACTCCAGACTGAAAAATTGAAGCAGCCTCCTTGCCCGTTTTCCAATTTTTCAACCCCTTGCGGTATAAGGCAAAAGCTGGGCGTTGTGTTAAACCAAAAAGCTTCAACATCTTTTCGTCCTCGTCAAAATCGGGATTCGGGCGGGTCAGTAGCTTTTCTCCAGAAAAAATCGAATTGGCTCCAGCCAAAAAGCAGAGCGCCTGCTCTTCCAATGACCGTTCCAGCCTTCCAGCAGAAAGACGAACCATTGCTTTGGGCATGGTAAGTCTTGCCGTGGCGATGATGCGGATCATGTCCCAAATAGGAACCGATTGTCGTTCTTGCAAGGGAGTTCCTTGCACAGGAATTAAGAGATTGATGGGAACTGATTCAGGATGAGGATTGCGGCGTGCGAGCATATAGATGAGACCGATGCGATCCTCAATGCTTTCCCCCATACCGATAATTCCCCCACAGCAGACACTAATTCTCGCCTTCTCTACCGCGTCTAGAGTTTTCAGCCGATCTTCATAGCGGCGAGTAGTGATAATTGAAGAGTAAAACTCTGGAGAAGTATCGAGATTGTGATTGTAGGCATAAAGCCCTGCGTCTTTTAACTTTTGAGCTTGCGATTCTGTGAGCATGCCCAAAGTGCAACACACCTCTACTCCCATGTCGGTGATCTGCCGAATGACTCTCAACACAAGATCAAATTGCGCGCCATCCCGGACGGACCGCCAAGCAGCACCTAAACACACTCTAGTAGCGCCATTTACAATCGCTTTTTTGGTTAGTTCGATGACTTCTTGTTCCTGCATCAAAGCAGTGGCACCCACATTTGTCTGGTAGCGAGACGACTGAGGGCAATACTTGCAATCTTCGGGGCATCCGCCTGTTTTGATCGAAATTAAGGAGCAAACTTGCACCTGATTGGCAGGATGATAGACGCGCATGATCGATCCAGCGCGGTAGATAAGATCCAAAAGAGGGGTGTCGTGGATAGCGCGAATTTCTTGCCTAGTCCAATCCGATCTACAGGCCATACAACCCTCCCAATTCGGATCAACAATAGGGGCTTATCTCACTGCTTTTCAACTCCAAAAAACCAACAAAAACCTAAAAACCAGTTTATAAAAACCGAAAAGATGCGGTATATTGGTCTCTTGAGAGAGCCGAAATTTGAGGCAGGTCGATATCATAAACTAATAACCTGGTTGATTTTTATGCTAGAAGGGCTTTGTGGGAACAAAAATGTGCAAAAAGTACTGCTCTTCCTGTTTGTCAACACCAAATGTTACGGGGCTCAATTGCAAAGGCTCCTAAAAACCCCTCTCACATCTCTTCAAAATGCCTTAGCTCGCCTGGAAAAGGGGAAAGTGATCTCCAGTTATTTTGCTGGGAAGACAAAAATCTATCAACTTAACCCCGGTTATCCGTTGCTTGCCGAATTGGAGCAGCTTTTGAAAAAGAGCTATACCCTGCTTTCGCCTCGAGATAAAAAACTCTACTCTTTGGTTCAGCAAGATGCTTTTGAGAAGCGGGTGCAAGATCCGTTGCTCACTAGTTTTTGGGAGCGGTTGAAAATTGTTAAAGAACTCGCCCTACACGCCAAGACTCGATCCAAAGACGAGCTGGGTTGGAATGGCAGTGGGAAGGGAAACGTTCTTGTTGCATTAGACAGTGATGGTGTTATGACCTTCCATGAGAGGGGTTCCTGGCAAGTACAACAAAGCCAAAATATGACATTTAGCAATACGTTTCGTTGGACACTGGACCGCGACGCGGGAATGATCTCTCTAGAGCATCTGCGGTTGGGCCCTGGTAACCCCGTATTTCTTTTTCATTTAGTCCCTACAGGCAATCATCTCCTTGCGTCTGTTGATTCTCATCTGTGCGAAGAAGACGTCTATTTAGCTCAAGTTTCTTGGGACCGACAACACATCCGCCTTTCTTGGAGGGTGATTGGCCCTAAAAAGAACGAAGAAATGGAGTACCATTACACTTAAAAAAATTGACCTTGGAGGGACTGCGCAGAGGAGGCGGCAAGCCGCTTGGGACGATTCTTGGATGCTGAGACTGTTGTCAAGAATATTCGAGGTGAATTGACCTTGCGCTCCATGCAAGTTTTTCCATGTTTTATCCGGTCCCAACCCATCTAATTTAGTCTTCCAAAATCTGGCTCAAGCGTCTCTTTTGCCTTGATTTAAGTCAAAATATTGTCTTACACTGTAGCCTCGCTTATCACGTGGATTCATCTGCAGGAGATTAAGAAATGAGCAAAGATTTGGCTGAAACTACTCATCATCAAACTTTTGAATCCCTTCGAGAGGAAGAGGATGGTTGTAAATTTTGGAGTGCCCGAAAGCTTGCTAAAGTACTGGAATACAATGATTATCGAAATTTTCTTAACGTAATTGAAAAAGCAAAAGAAGCATGTCTAAACAGCGAGCAGGGTATCGAAGATCATTTCGTTGATGTCACCGATATGATCGAAATTGGCAAAGGAGCTCAGCGACCAGCTGCTGACGTGAGATTATCTCGCTATGCTTGCTATTTGGTTGTACAAAACGGTGATCCAACCAAGCCTGTGATTGCAAACGGTCAGACCTATTTTGCAATCCAAACTCGAAGGCAAGAGCTGGCTGATAATAAGGCTTTCCAGCAGCTAAAAGAAGATGAAAAACGCCTATTCTTAAG
>JBDKJI010000049.1:0-14300 GCA_039796655.1 Chlamydiota bacterium
GACAGCGACAAACGCCCAATTGGCTCCAAACGCCTTTCGGACCCAATGGTAGATCCCGCCTTCTTCTTCATCGGGAAAGCGCGACGAAAATTCAGCAGCAAACAGTGCCACAGGAATCAAAAACACGACCGATGCGAAGAGGTAGAAAAAGATCAGCGACGTGTTAAAAAGGGCCGCGGACGGCAAATTACGGATACTATCAATGCCCGCGACGATCAGCAGAACAAGAGAACCTAGAGAAATTTTGCGTGTCATGGCGGAAATATATTAACCCGCGCCTTAAATAAGTGACAATCTACGCTAGCAAGGCGCGGGCGAACCAAAACATTTGTTTGCGTAAATTTGCCGAAATACCCTACATTGTAGTACGATGAAAATCGAAAGGCAGATTGTAGAGACAAGGTCATTTTCCAAGCGGATTGCACAAATGCTACGCGTGCACAGCTTATCGCAAGACGACTATGACGCCTTTAAAAGGGAACTGGCTGAAAATCCTGAAAAAGCACCTACCCTCCCTGGAACGGGTGGAGTGCGAAAAATCAGATTGAAATCATCTTCCAAGGGCAAAAGTGGTGGGTTTCGGGTTTGTTACTTTTACTATGTCGTATCTGAGGTAATTTACCTTCTGTTTATTTTTCAGAAGAATGAACAGGAAAATCTCACTGCCGCACAAAGGAAAGAGCTGAAAATGCTAACTGGCACACTTAAAGGTGAAAAATGAGCAAGTTTTTTACGCAAATTAAAGAGGGATTGGAAGAGGCTCTTGCGCATAAAAAAGGCAAAATTACTCTCCGTACCGAGGTCATTGAGATTCCCGAACCTCCGGAAGAGTATTCTGCTAAAGCGATCAAAAAAATTAGAGAAAAAGGTCGCTATTCTCAGGGAATTTTTGCACGAGTCCTCAATGTTAGCATCAAAACTGTCCAAGCTTGGGAATCTGGTGAACGCTTCCCAAGCCATGCAGCCCTTCGTCTATTGGAAATCGTCGATAAAGGGATTTATCGCCCTGAAATTGTTAAAAGAATCCAGAAGCGAACTTGATTGCGTAAGAAACTTGCTCATTTTTTTCTTTTTACGGTTGGATAAATTGAGGAATAAAAATTTACCGCAGAGATCGCAGAGGACCACAGAGAAAAAATCTTGTTTTTTGAAATATATTCTCTGCGGCCCTCTGCGATCTCTGCGGTAAATTTTTATTCCTCAATTTATCCAACCGTAAAAAGAAAAAAATGAGCAAGTTTCTTACGCAAAATCAAGCTCTGGGGTGTGTCTTATCATAGACGGCCCGTTTCAACGCAGTTGAAACGTGCGTATAAATCGTTGTCGTCGCAAGGGATGTGTGGCCAAGTAAAAGTTGGATCGTCTTGAGGTCCATCCCTTTTTCAAGCCAATGCGTTGCAATCGTATGCCGGATTGTGTGAGGGGTAATCCTCTCCGATAGACCACTCATCCGCAAATACCTCATAAAATTGCGATCCACCGAGCGGGCGCTCAAACGAGCGCCCCACCGGTTCAAAAAAAGAGCCTTGGCATCCTTTTCCACAATCACTCTCTCTGGGTGGGTCAAGTAGTGCTCGATCCACTCAGCCGCCGTTTTTGTGATAGGCGTTTGTCGCTGTTTTTTCCCTTTGCCGAAGACCCTTAACACCCCGTTTGTTAGATCAAAATCGGCGCGGTTCAACCCTACAAGCTCACTCAAACGCAGACCCGAGCTATAAAAAAGCTCCATGATTGCCCGGTCGCGGACACCAAGGGCGTCTGCGAGATCGGGTTGGCCCATCAAATGCTCTACCTGCTGATACGTGATCGATACAGGCAGCTTTTTCTCGCGCTTTGGGCTCTCGATATCGGCAATCGGGCTCTCCACCACCCACTTCTCCCGAAGGGCATATCGAAACAAACTGCGCAGCGCCGAGAGTCGCCTGGCCACCGTCTTCGGATGGGTCCCTTTCTCATAGGCATACGACAAAAACCGACGGATCCATCTCTTCGTAACCTCCTCTACGGAAGGCGCGCCGCCTTCACCTTGCATAAACTGCAAAAAACACTTAAAATCAATACGATACGCTCGAAGAGTATGCTTCGATGCCCCCTTGGCTACCTCTAGGTATTGCAAAAAGTGCGTCGTAGCAGTGGAAAAGTCCATAGGGCTCATGCTATCATGGTTCAACCATGATTGTTCTAGAAAAAATTTCAAAAAGAGTAGGGACTCGAACCCTCTTTGAAGAGGTCAACGCATCCTTCACCGAAGGCAAGCGCTACGGCCTTACCGGCCCCAATGGCTGTGGTAAATCGACCCTGATGAAAATCATCATGGGGCACGAACCGCCGACAAAAGGTGTCGTCCACTTGCCGAAAAAGGTGGGATTTCTCAAGCAAAGCATCGAAGAATTTCGCAATCGATCGGTGATCGATACTGTGATCATGGGCAACACCCGCCTTTGGAGCGCTCTCGAAGAACGAGAGCAACTGTACGCAAAAGAAGACAGTAGCGATGCAGTAGGCATTCGCCTTGGCGAACTCGAGGAAATCGTCGCCGAAGAAAACGGCTACATGGCTGAATCGGAAGCTGAAGTACTCCTCGTCGGCATGGGTCTTGCAGAGCCTTTGCACCGCAAAAAAATGAGCGAGATCCCCACCGACCGGCAGTTTCGCGTTCTGCTTTGCCAAGCGCTCTTCGGCAATCCGCAGGCGCTGCTCCTCGACGAGCCAACCAACCACCTCGATCTTGAGTCGATCACTTGGCTTGAAGGTTTTTTGCATGACTATCAAGGCGCCCTTGTCGTGATCAGCCACGACCGCCATTTTTTGAATGCCGTCTGTACCGATATTGCCGATATTGACTACGAGACGATCATCACCTATCCCGGCAACTACGATGCAATGCTCGTGACAAAAACAGCCGTCCGATCGCGCGCTGAAGACGAGAACAAAGCAAAAGAGAAAAAGATTTCGCAGCTGCAAGAATTCGTCGCAAAATTCGGTGCTGGTACCAGGGCAAGCCAAGTGCAATCGCGCATTCGCGAGATCAACCGATTGCAACCCCTCGAACTCAAAAAATCAAACATCCAACGCCCCTACATCCGATTTTCTGATCCTGAAAAACAATCAGGCCATGTGGCATTGAAGGCGGAAAAACTCACCAAAGGCTACGGCCACGGTGATGTGATCCGTAACTTTACCTACGAAGTGCAGCGAGGCGACAAGATCGCGGTGATCGGCAATAACGGCCGCGGTAAAACCACCCTTCTCAAAATGCTCGCAGGACAATTGGTACCCGACTCAGGCGCGATCAATCCGGGCCATGCGCTCGACATCGGTTACTTTCCGCAAAACCACGGCGATCTTCTCCACAAACACAGTGATCAGACAGCATTTGAATGGCTTAAAAGTAGAAAAGGGGTCACCTACGACCAAGATGTCCGCGGTGTCCTTGGCCGCATGCTCTTTGGCGGCGATGATGCATTTAAGCCGCTACGTGCGCTCTCGGGCGGCGAGACGGCGCGCCTCATCATCGGCGCTTTGCTCCAACAAGTGCCCAATTGCCTCATCCTCGATGAACCTAACGGCCACCTCGATCTCGAAGCGGTCTCAGCACTAGCTTGGGGCCTAGAAAACTTCAAGGGCGCCGTCATCGTCGCCACCCACGACCGCGAACTGATCAACGGCTTTGCCACAAAAATCATCGCGCTAGAAGAGAATGGGCATCGCATTTTCGACGGCACTCTTGATGAGTATCTTGCACAAGCCTGACAATCAACGACTTAAGAATCATCAATCGAACATGCTCAAAATCGACAAATGTCGATTTTGAGCATGTTCGATTGACAAAGGGATCTTGCTCATCTAGAATAGTTCCTATGCATCCATTCGTCGGTAGAGGCGCCCAACTAGCAAGGCTTGAAGAGCTTTCCCTTTCGGGAAAAGCTTCGATTGCGGTCATTAAAGGGCGTCGCAGAATTGGGAAAAGCCGTTTGGCAGAGGAGTTCGGGAAAAACAAGGTCTTCCTGCCGTTCAGCGGCCTAGCTCCCACCCCCAAAATGGTGGCCCAGAATCAGCGTGATGCGTTCACCCGCCAGTTGGGCCAGCTATTGCACCTCCCTCCTTTTACATGCACCGATTGGAGCGACGCGTTTGCCCACCTTTCGCAACACCTCACCACGAAACCAACTGTTATTTTATTTGACGAGATCTCGTGGATGGGCGCAAAAGATCCCACCTTCATTTCCAAACTGAAGGCGTGGTGGGATCTCGTGTTGCAAAAACATCCATCTGTCACGTTAGTATTGTGTGGATCTATCTCGATATGGATCGATAAAAACATCATCAACAGCACCGCTTTTTTTGGCCGCATCTCTTTGTATTTGGAGCTCGAGGAGCTATCGATCCCTGAGTGCAGAGAATTTCTAAAACTCCGCGGGTTTCAAGGCTCTGATCTCGACTGCTTCAAAATCTTGAGCATCACAGGGGGAGTGCCCTGGTATCTCGAACAAATCCAAACCCAGCAGAGCGCCGATGAAAATATCAAACGCCTTTGTTTTGAAAAAAATGGCCTGCTAGTCCATGAGTTTGATCGGATATTCAACGACCTCTTTAGCTCAAGAGGAGAAATTTACAAAAAGCTCATTGTCAAGCTCAGTCAAGGAATGAAAGATCGGGTCACTTTACAACGAGCCATAGGCTATCCCCCAAGTGGTATGCTCACCCACCATCTCAAAGCTCTCGAAGTGTGCGGGTTTATCACCAAGCATCCTGATTGGTCTTTGAAGACGGGCAAACGGGGAAAACAGACCCTCTATCGACTCTCCGATAATTACCTGCGCTTCTATATCCACTATATCGAACCAAACCTGGCCAAAATCGAACAGGGGGCATTTACAGAGACTCCTCTTTCGAGTTTGCCAGGCTGGGAACCCATGTTAGGCTTCCAAATGGAAAATTTGCTGCTCAAAAACAGACTCTTGCTCTATCGAGCTCTCGCTATTCATCCTCAGGATATTGCAGTAGACAATCCGTACGTGCAAAGAGCAGCTGGGCATAAAAAAGGGTGCCAAATCGATTATCTGATCCAAACAACGTCAAATACCCTTTTCGTCTGCGAGATCAAAATGCGGCGCAAAGAACTCGGGCTCGAAGTAATCGATGCAATGAAAACCAAAATCGGTGCCCTTGCAGTCCCCAAAGGCTTTGGGATCGCGCCTGTATTACTGCATTTGGGTCCAATATCGGACGCTTTGCTCAGCAGCCGCTACTTCTACCGTATCATTGACATCGCGGATTTATGATTTGGCAAAAGGTATCTTTTTGAGATCTTCGGCAGCAATTGTGTTAGGGAAAACGGTGCGCGCTTCAATTGCAAGTTCTTCGGGATCGCGGTAGCGCGCCGAGAAGTGGGTCAAAACAAGTGTTTCGACTCCAGCCTCTTTTGCAATATGCGCTGCTTGGAAAGCGGTCATGTGGCGGTATTCATCAGCGAGCCCTCTCTCGGTATCGAGATAGGTACTTTCGCATAAAAAAAGCTTAGCTCCCTTCGCAAGGGTTGTCGCCGCAGGGCACGGCCTGGTATCGATAACGTAGGCAAACGCATCGCCTGCTCTCACATAGCTCACTTCATCAAGCGCCACCCGCCTGCCACCCACTTCAATATGCCCCTCTTTTTCGAGCCGCTTCACGTCTGGTCCATCGATGCCGAGCGTTTTGAGGCGATCTTTGTGAAATTTGATCGTATTGGCCTCTGTCACACGCCATCCGATGTTTTCAACGCCGTGATCTAAAAACGCTGCCTCAATGCGAAACTTACCATCGTCTTCCACAACGCCTGCTTTGGCGACGGGGTGCTCTACAACAGTGATATTTTCTTTGTAGATGCACGCGTAGCGGAGGCGATCGAAAAACTTTTTTCCACTGGCTGGATAGTAGCAGTGGATCGGATGGGTCACTTTATCGAGATTCAAGCGCATCAACATCGAGCCAAGACCGAGACAATGATCGCCATGAAAGTGACTAATCAAGATCCGTGTGACAACAGGCGGCGGTATGTCGGCAAAAATAAACTGCCTTTGCGTCCCTTCACCGGGATCAAAGAGAAATCCTTCGTCATTCCAGCGGAGTAAATAGGCGCCGTGGTTGCGAAACCGCGTCGGTTGCTGACTGGAGCAACCCAAAATGGTTAATTCGCGCAGACTCATCGCCGGGCCGTCCCTAACCATGGCCACTTTGCCAACAGAAGACCATATAGACCGCCTCCGATATGCGCTGTGTTGGCGATATAAATCGGCATGTTATATCCAACCGTCAGGAGCAGCACAACGGATAGGCATTGTAAAACAAGCATGCCCAGGACAAAGATGGTCAAAAATAAAAATGTCGATCGATGCATCGGATACCCTTCCCAGGGGGCCAGTCTCTGTCGCATCCAAATGAAGCCAGCAAGCCCCATGACAACGCCTGAATAACCAAAGAAAAAGGGGCCGGAGACAAGATACTGCAGCGTGTTAGAACCTACTGCAATGAGCAAAGTCAGAGCAAGGGTCCTCAACGCCCCGATCCTTGCCTCGACTTGTTTGCCCAATACAACAAGCCAGAGCATGTTGAAGAGCAAATGGAGCAATTCCCCGTGTAAGAGAATCGGGGTAGCTAAACGCCATATTTCCCCCGAGCGGATCTTCACCATGAAGGGCCCTTCTGCAAGGGCAGGATCACTGTGAGTCATCTGCAACATGACCCAAGAATAAGCGCCTTTCCAAAAATGGCCTGTTACCAGAGCCTCAGCAGATGTAGCTGGCGCGTCATACATCAAAGCAAGCTGCACGGGGGCCAAAAAGGGTGGGCTGTTTGGATTGGCCTCATGACTCATGTAGTCTTGCCAGACACTCAAAAGAAAACAAAACACGCACAGCGCTAGCAAGATGTTCGTCACCCACGCTCTCGGTGGCTCGACCGCCGCCTGCTCGGCGATCATCTGTGCTGCCGGCGGGTCGTATTTGGCACTTGTCGGCTCAGAGACAAAGCGTCCAAACTCTTCTTCCGCCTTGATCAGCTGATCTTCATCGAGCACCCACATCTGGTACTGCGCCCGGTTTGTTTCAGGGTGAAAGTTAGCTTCACATCGCGCGGGTATACCAGCGCGCTCAAGATAGGACAAAAACCTTTCTGCTTCATTCGAATGGCCAAGCGTTCCTATTAACCGCATGCTTTCACCTTTTGAATGAGCGCGCTTGTGGAAAGCCCCTCAATTCTCGGGATCAAATAAAGCTGTCCTCCACCTTGCTGGACAACGTCGGCCTCGATACAATGTTCCCCATACTCGGCGCCATTTGCGTGCACATCAGGCCGAACCTGGCGAAGGAACTCCCTCGGATCTGTTTCGTCAAACCACGTCACAGCGTCGACAAATGAGAGCGCCGCCATCATGGAAAGGCGATCAGCCAGTGAGACGATGGGGCGAAGCGGACTTTTATACGCTTGAATCGAGGCGTCTGAATTCAGCGCGACAAGTAGGCAATCGCCTTGCTTTTTGGCCTCAGAAACAATGTAGAGATGCCCTGCATGGAGCAAATCAAACGACCCGTTTAAAGTGACTAGCCTCTTTCTGGCTTGTTTCATATTAAGGGCCCACTCTTTAACGTTTTCGGGCTCGACGAGTTTTGTTCGAAGCCACTCGGGCACGGGAGAAGGCAATTTGAAATACTTCGTCATAATGTTCTACAAAATGGACTTCAAGCCCCTTTTTTAAAAAATCGGGCAATTCATCATAGTCGCGTAAATTTTCTTTCGGGAAAATGAGCACATTCACTTTTGAACGGCGCGCCGCGATGAGCTTTTCCTTCAGGCCGCCGATGGGCAAAACCCGTCCCGTCAGCGTAAGCTCCCCGGTCATCCCTAGGTTGGCTCTACATGGCTTTTGCAAAAGAAGCGATAAAATAGCCGTCACCATCGTGATCCCCGCTGATGGGCCGTCTTTCGGCGTGGCCCCTTCGGGAATGTGCAGATGTATCTGCGATTTTTCAAAAAAAGGCAGTGTCGGGTCTAACTTGGCCGCTTGGACATGTGCATAGGTCCACGCAATTTGCGCCGATTCTTTCATCACATCGCCCGCTTGCCCGGTCAGCTTCATTTCGGTCTTTTCAGCAGGGTATCTCACAGCCTCGACATACAAAGTCGCACCGCCCATCGAGGTCCAAGCAAGACCTGTCGTGACCCCGATTGGATTCACTTCGTAATATCGATCTGAAGTAAAGATCGGTTTGCCAAGATAGGTCGTCAAATTCTTGGCATCGATCGTCACTTTGGGAGGTTTTGTCTTCGCACGGGCGAACTTGACGGCTACTTTACGCAAGATCTTTTTGATGTTGTTTTCTAGCGTACGCACGCCCGCTTCTCTCGCATAGGCATTGATGATCTGCGCGAGGGCATCCTTGGTAAATACGACATCATTCGATTTCAGTCCCATGTTCTTGCGGTTTCTCGGCACGAGATACTTCATTGCAATTTCGACTTTCTCTGCCTGGATGTAGCCCGATAGACGAAGTACTTCCATTCGATCTTTTAAAGGTTCGGGAATGGTGTCGAGGACGTTGGCTGTGACAATAAATAAGATGTTCGACAAATCGCACCGCACGTCGAGATAGTGGTCGAGAAAATCTTTGTTTTGTTCAGGATCGAGCACTTCGAGTAACGCTGACGCCGGATCACCGTGGTAGCTGGCTCCCATTTTGTCCACTTCGTCGAGCATGATCACGGGGTTCATCGTCTCAGCTGCCTTCAGAGCCTGGATCATCTTTCCTGGCATGGCGCCAATATAGGTACGCCTGTGCCCTTTAATTTCCGCTTCATCTCTCATACCGCCCACAGAGAAACGGTAAAATTTGCGATTCAATGCGCGCGCCACGCTTTTACCGATGCTCGTCTTACCCACGCCAGGAGGGCCGACAAGGCAAATGATGCTCCCCTTCACGCCGCCGGTCAGTTTGCCCACGCCGATGAATTCGAGAATGCGCTCTTTGATGTCTTTTAAACCGTAGTGATCAGCTTCCAAGATCTTTTCAGCTTTCTCAAGATCGTGCTCTTCTTTAGACGTCATGCCCCAGGGTACAATGGTAAGCCAATCGAGATAGTTACGGCACACTCCATACTCAGCCGATTGGATTTCCAACGCGCTCAGCTTATCCATCTCTTCAGTGATGACTTTCATGACATCGTCAGGGATGACTCGCTTTTTAAGACGCTCTTTGAATTTTTCGATGTCTAAAGATTTGTCATCTTTTTCCATCCCGAGTTCTTTTTTAATCGCCTTCAGTTGCTCGCGCAGAAAGAAATCGC
The DNA here is from genome assembly GCA_039796655.1 of Chlamydiota bacterium. Lineage (GTDB taxonomy): Bacteria > Chlamydiota > Chlamydiia > Chlamydiales > SM23-39 > JBDKJI01. The sequence continues at coordinate 9,322 of JBDKJI010000049.1, forward strand.
GCTGCGTTTTGGAAATTGTCGCTTCAATCCTCTGGTTGATGGAACTTTGCAACCGACTAATATCGAGCTCTTTTTTCAAAAGCAAAAGCGCTTTATCAATCCTTTTTTCAACTTCTAGCGCCTCCAAAACATCTTGCAACTCTTCTCTGGAAGCTGTGGTGAGTGCGACTGCAAAGTCAGCAAGGCGTCCCGGCTCGGTAAAGTCGGAGTGTCCCAAAAAAATCTGGAGCTCTTCTTTGAAAAGAGGGTTGAGCTTCAAGAGCTCCTTGATCGTCATGATAATGCTGATCGAGTAGGCCTTGAGCTCCTTTGACATGTGAGCTAAAGGAGGATCGTCATGATATTTGACGCGGGCAAGAAGATGCTTACTTCTCAGCGGCTTTTCAATGATCACCCGCTTTTCCATGTTGAGCACAACCTGAGCCCCACCCTGCTCCATGGGGATGATCCTGAGGATCCGGGCCACGACACCCACTTTGAAGAGGTCGTCTAAAGTGAGTTTGTAAATATTGTCGTCTTCTTTGTGCGTCAAAAAAAGCCCCAGACATTTGTGCTCTGTCTTAGCGACAATTTTGAGCACTTCATAATAGGCGCCTGGCTCAATAATGACGGGAGCTGCCATCCCTGGAAAAAATGGGCGCCGATTTAACGGCAATACATAGAGAGAATCGGGATGGGAAACAGTCATTGCAAGCGCCTTAGTCTCTTCTGGCGGTGTTTCTTCGACCTCTGAAGACGCAATGATCTCTTCTATGTGGTTCGGCTCTTTCTCTTCCAAGGAAACCTGTTAGAATGTAAAATGTTCTATCCTACCAAAGTATAGCAACCCCCATAAATAGGCGCAAACGAATGCCCCTCTCCTTGATCCTCGAAACCGCAACAGAAGTAGCCGGTATTTTGATCGCAGACAGCAGCGCAGTGATCGCTTGGCAGCCTTTGATCGGCGGTCCTGACCTATCCAAAACAATCGCCTCACACGTCCGAAACATGACCCAAGATCGCCAAATACAAAAAGTCATTGTCGGTATAGGTCCCGGTTCCTACACAGGCACGCGCGTTGGCGTCGCTTTAGCCCAAGCTCTCGCTTTTGGCTGGAATGTGCCGTTGCATGGCTATGTGAGTCTCAGCGTGCTGACGTGCCCTGAGCCCACTAATTCGTATGCCGTCGTGGTCGACGCAAAGATGGGGGGCGTATATGTCCTTATTCCGGGCGGAACGCCGGCGCGCTGGACCCTAGAAGAAACAGAAAAGACGCTCGCAAAATTCGAGCGCCTTGCCACTCCCACGCCATCCACCCTACGACAGCGCTTGCCAGTCTTCGGCAACAAGTGGGTCCAGGCAATCATCGATCCCGCGCATCTAGCCTCTTTTGCATCAGATTCGACACATTGGACCTCTCCTAAGCCGCTCATATTGTAAAACTTTTTTTAAATTCGCGTGCTCCGATCCCATTTGAGAATAAAGAGAGCCAACAGGTAGAATGGAAGTTATTTAATGCCGAGAGCGACATGAAGAAGCTCTCGTACAAACCAGTAGGTATGAAGGAATATGCCCAGTGTTAAGGTTCGTATGGGAGAGCCCATCGATAAAGCTCTCCGAGCGCTAAAAAAGAAACTCGATAAAGAGGGAATCATGAAAGCTGCCAAAGCACACCGTTTCTATGACAAGCCCTCTGTCAAAAGTCGCCTGAAATCCAAAGCAGCCGTCAAGCGCAATAAAATCGCTGCAAAACGTGGTTACTAATTACTCCCTATGAAGGACTATTACTCTGTTCTGGGCGTCACCAAGGATGCGTCTTCGGATGAAATTAAAAAGGCCTATCGAAAGAAGGCTTTGGAGTTCCATCCCGACCGCAATCCCGACAATCCCAAAGCAGAGCAAATGTTCAAAAAGGTCTCCGAAGCCTATGAAGTCTTAAGCGATGACGCTAAAAAGCGCGCCTACGATCAGTACGGCGAAGCGGGCGTTAACGGCCCCGCCGGCGGTGGGTTCCATCAAGGGGGGTTTTCCTCCATGGACGAGGCGCTGCGCACCTTTATGGGAGCGTTTGGCGGGGCAGGACGAGGCGGAGGAGACTCGGTCTTCGAATCATTTTTCGGAGGCGGATTCGAGGGAGGCCAAGATGGCGGCGGTCAAACGCAAGGATCGAGCAAACGAGTCTCCATTACTGTCACTTTTGCCGAAGCCGTCCGCGGCACCGAAAAAGAACTCGCAATCACATCATACGTCACATGCAAAACTTGCCAAGGCTTAGGCGCCAAATCAAAACAAGGCATTAAGACATGCCCCACCTGCAAAGGGCAAGGGCAGCTCTACCAAAGCCGCGGTTTTTTCAGTATGTCAAGCCCCTGCCCTCACTGCAACGGGCTCGGCCAAAAGATCACAGACCCCTGCCCTGATTGCAAAGCTGAAGGACGCGTTAAATCCAAAGAGCGTATCAAGATCAAAATCCCTGCCGGCGTCGACTCTGGCATGCGCCTTCGGATGAGTGGCCACGGCGATGCGGGCGTTGCAGGCGGCCCCTCTGGCGATCTGTATGTTGACATCGAAGTAGAGTCAAGTGACACCTTCAAACGAGAAGGGGACGACATCTACGTTGAATTACCCCTCACGTTTCCAGAAGCGGCACTCGGATGCAAAAAGGAAGTGCCCACGCCCTTCAATGAGACGATCCGCATCCAAATTCCTGAAGGGACACAAAATGGCAAAATCTTACGCGTCAGCGGTAAGGGTTTTCCCAATGTCCACGGTCAAGGCCAGGGTGACCTTCTCGCCCGTATTGTCGTAGAAACCCCTGTGCGTTTATCAGAACAACAAAAAATCTTGCTTAAACAGTTCGAAGAAAGTGAAACGGCACAAAACCATCCCCGACGAAAAACCTTCCTCGAAAAGCTAAAAGCATTTTTTTAAGCAACCGAGTGTTTTGCTTTTTCTAAATCATCGATCAGCTTTTTACCTGCTTGTGGCGATTTATCTTCATTGAAAGCTGCAAAATCTTCTTTAATCTTCTCGTTTTGCTTCGTCAAAGAGCTGTTTTTTTGCTTCAGCGCACGCGCCGCCTCGTTCATGATATGCATGGCTCGATCCATCACCTCGCGGAATTTCGCACGTTGATAGGGATTATCTGACTTCATGCACCGATCGACCGAGTTCTCAAATAACTCAGCCGCCTCTTTATACTGACGCTCGTACGTTTTGATCTCGCGGGGCGAAAGTGAATCTGAACCCCTTATCTCTGCCATTACACACCTCGTATTTCTCTACTTGTCAAAAATCACAAAATAATTAAATAAAAAAATATGAGGTGCTCATGTATCGACTGACGGTTCTTTGTATTGCGATGGCTCAGATCTTGTCTGGCCAAGAAGAACTTCTGAGTAAAGGCCCTACTACGGAACAAGTTGAAGAGTCCCAAGAAAAGCCGATTGAATCGACGGAGCAGCTCCAGAAAGAACTCGATGTGGCAAAAAAGGAATTCCAGAAAGCCACCGAAATGTTCAATCCTTGGTATGCAGGCCCTCTTTTAACAGGGGGCGCCCACTTGATGAAGCCTGGCTACATCGGCTTTCAGCCCTATATATTCGTCCGAGACACCTACGCAGTCTACAACCGAAACCGCCACTCTGTATCATTGGAACACAAACGGATCCAGCTCAATCCAGCAGTGGCGCCACTGATCCAGGCGGGCGTCACATCATGGATGGATGTCAGCGCGTCGATCGGCGGGGTATCGAACTGGCAAGATGGCAAAAACAGCGGCGGCTTTAGTGATATGTCAGCAACTGTTGGCTTTGGCCTTCTCAATGAGGATGTCTATACCCCTGCCATCAAGTTTTCGATTAGCGAAACATTTCCTACAGGGCGTTATCAAAATTTGTCGCAAGGCAATCTATTTCTCGATGCAACAGGTAGCGGCGCTTACACAACTTCGTTTCGTTTAGCCATCGCCAAGCTAACCCTGTGGGATACGCAGCACCCTCTCAACCTACGCGCTACTTTCAGCTACGCGCTATCAACAACAGTACATGTAAAAGGGCTCAACTCATATGGTGGCGTGGCAAACACCAACGGAAAGGTACGTCCCGGCAATCAGTTCAATGCAAGCGTCGGAATGGAATGGAGCTTTACGCAAAAATGGGTCTTTGCCAATGACTTTGTCTACGTCGTATCGAATCGGGACAAATTTACCGGTTTTCGCGGCACAACATCAACAGGGGCCACGGCCATTGTAGGAGCCCCGTCCAGCGACGCATTTAGCCTAGCCCCCGCCATCGAATACAACCCGACGCCCGATCTAGGCTTCCTAGCAGGCGTCTGGTTCACCGTAACAGGTCGCAACACCAGCAACTTTATCTCGGCCGTCCTCTCGGTCACATATGTATTCCCTGTCTACAGCTCAAAATACCCGAGCGGAGAAGAGATCGGAAATTAAACAGCTGATTATAAGTCACATAAAGATAATACAAAATAAAAAATCTTAATGATTTATTTTAATGAAAATAAATATATATTTTGTTATAATTTATTTAATATTTTTAATTTTTGGCGAATTATGTCTACAATTCAAGATGCTTCAGCAGCAGCGAACCCTCCTCCTGAAGAACACATACCTGCAGTCCTTCCTCGCACTCTACCTCCTCTCCCCACACCGCCTAGCCCTCCACCTCTTCCCCTAACACCTGCGCGCGTAACGCCCCGAACATCTCAGCCACCTCGTAAGTTTTTTGATAAGACACAAGAAGAATATAAATTCAGCGACGCTGAATGGAACCGCTTATACAGCATCATTTTAGAATCTCCACCAGGAATGACGGTATCTGTATTAGAATTGGTTGTGCAAGCAATTGAATCTCTATCAATAAATCACTCACCTACTACGATGCTCAGGGTTCAAGATCTTTTTTTAAAAACATATATCGCGGTAGGGCTTCGATACAAGGCAAATCAGATCTCCATGGGACACGCCCAACCGATTGACG
>JBDKJI010000050.1:0-5868 GCA_039796655.1 Chlamydiota bacterium
CTTAAAAATATCTGAATGGGTCGCAGGCATTTTACTCCTCTCTGTATGCAAGCTTGCCATCACTGTTGTCTTTGGCACCGGTGTTGTCTATCTCCTCTATTCGCTCAACGTTTTCGCCTTAGGCTGGGCCTTTTTGCCTTTCATGGTCTCTCTTCTCATCTTCGGCTGGGCTCTGAGCTTTTTGGCATCGAGTTTAATCATCTACTGGGGCCAAAAAGTCGAAATGCTCGCCTGGATGACCGCGGCCTTATTTGCCCCGTTCAGCGCGATCTTTTATCCCGTCAGCGTCCTCCCCTCATGGGCCAAAACCATCGCCTGGTCCCTTCCCACAACCTACATTTTCGAAGGCATGCGCTCTGTCTTGCACACAGGTGAATTCCCCACCCAATACTTCTGGATCAGTTTAGGCTTAGACCTGATCTATTTGTCGGGCGCCATCTTTTTATTTCATGTCATGTTTGAAAAGAGTAGACAGCGCGGTCTAGCAAGACTAGAATAAAGCCCCTATGAAGCATTCCCTTTTGGTTTTGTCAACCGGCCTAGCCATGTTCTCGATGTTCTTCGGCTCAGGCAATCTCGTCTTTCCCCTCGTTGTGGGGCAACTCAGCGATGGTCACTGGGCCCTTAGCTTTCTAGGCATCTTGCTCACAGGCGTTTTAGTCCCCTTCTTAGGGATCTTGGGCGTCTATTTGTACAACGGCAATACCCAAGAGTTTATCGGTAGGTTAGGGACTCCAGCCACATTTTGGTTTCCGCTATTTGCCCTCTCACTCATGGGACCCTTCGGCGTGCTCGCCCGCTGCATCACAGTAGCCCACGGAGCCTATCGCCTGATCGCCCCCGAAACGCCCCTTTGGCTCTTCAGCATCGTCGGATGCGGCGTTATCTTCATTTTGACAATCCAAAAACGACGCATCGTCCAACTGCTCGGCTCAATACTCACTCCCGTGCTCTTGGTCTCGCTTGCAGCGATCGCCTACTTCGGACTCGCTCATGCCAATGTGGCCAAGATCGCTGTCTCAGGGAAGGCATGGACCAGTTTCACGCAAGGCGTGTTTCGCGGTTATCAGACCATGGATCTACTCGCCGCTTTTTTCTTCTCGTCATTTTTGATGAAACAACTCAATGACCATAAAGTATTTTTCCAAGCCTCGCTCATCGGAGCGACACTTCTTGGAGCCGTCTATCTTGTCTTAGTGCTTCTCGGGGCTGCTTTTGCTCCAAGACTTGCTGGGATCCCCGACCAAGAAATCCTCGGGACGATCGCTCAAATGGCGCTTGGGTCCATGGCAGCTCCCGTGGTATGCGTCGCGATCATCTTGGCATGCTTGACGACGGCAATTGTACTCGCCTCACTCTTTGCCGATTTTCTGAAAAAAGAGATCGCTCATGAGCGTATTCCGATGGCCGCCTCACTTGGATCCACTTTGATGATTGCGTGGGCAATATCGACACTGGAGTTTGCTGGCATTGCCAAGATTTTGGGTCCTATCCTCGATGTGACCTATCCAGCCCTCATCGTCTTGACCCTTCTCAACATTGGCTACAAAATCTTCGGATGGAGAACGGTGCGGCTACCGATCGCCGCAGCCGTTCTTGCGAAAATCATCACGCACCTGTGACGATCGGCAATTTGTTACGCCGCGCCTTCACGATGCTATAGACAGAGAGCACGATCAAGATGGGGTAGAGCCACTCGAGAAGCGGTCCGACCAACTTGACGATACCGGTAAAGCCTAAGTTCGCAACGCCTGCCGTCAGGGCCAACGTAGCTACCAACGCTTGGAACTGCGAGATTTTACCTCGGCAGATGTCCGTTTGTAGGTACTGGGAAAAGACCGCGGCCAGCGACACTGCCGTCGTTAAGCACGCCAAAAAGACGGCAAGAGCCGAGACCAAACCACCCCATGGGCCAAGGATCATCACTGAGATCGCATAGAATAGCTCTTCAGGACCTCGAACGCCTTCCAAAGCAGGTCCCCAGTGCGATGCGAGCCAGCAGAGACCCACATAACTTGCAAAAAGAAGCCCCGCGGCAATGGCACTTACCCACTTCATCGACTTCGCTAACCCAGGGTCATTCGGAGAGCCGCCGAGTTGCGCTGCCAGGTGATCCAAGATCAGCGCCGAAAAAAGGATCGAGCCAATCAAATCAAGCGTTTGATAGCCGCCCTTGATGCCTTCAAGGAAATGGTACCACCCCGATTCGGTCACATGAGGCGCTTCGGGACCGTTGATGAACCCAAATACAAAGAGTGTGGCAAGCGATAATAGGAGTAACGGCGTCAGCACAATCCCGAGCAAATCGACAATTTTCGATGGGCGAAAGGTGAGTAAGAAGATCACCGCAGCAATCACGATACTGAATAAAGAGAGCTCAAATCCAGGGACATACGCTTTAATGCTCGCATGCATCAAGGTAAATAAGCGCGGCAAAGAGCCGAGGGGGCCTTGCGCGATTTGTAATAAGAGCAAAAGGACGAGCGTACCGATACGACCCATGGGAGATAAAAACGAGCGGACGTTGCCGCCAAAAAGGGACATCGCCATCAGCCCGAGGAATGGGAATAAGACAGCTGATAGGCTTAAGCCAAGGAGAGCATAGGGCGTTTGATCCCCTGCTGCCTTACCGATAATCATAGGAAAAATTAAATTGCCCGCTCCGAAAAACATCGAAAAGAGGGCTAAACCAGTGAAGAAGACGCCTGAGCGTCTCCGCGGAATTGCATCATCTGCCATAAACCATATACTCCTCGTTCCCGCCGGAGCTTCTGGTCATCTGTCTTTTTTGGAGTCTTTTGAAGAGAAGTTTCGGCAAGAAAACGAATTTATTGTTGCGTCCCCGTGGACATACAACCAAGGGAAAGCGCGCACATCTGTTGCCCTCTCACCTGATTCATGTTCATGAGAAACCTTGCCTTAAAACTCATCTGCCAAACATATGACAAAGAGCTGCCTCAAGCTTACAAAAGGGTCTTATTTCGTGTCTATACCCATCGTGATTGAAAAATTGATTTCGGGCGGCGTCGGCTTTTCTTCAGATTTCTCATCTTCGCTTGCGGCCGTTCGCTCTAGAGCACAGCCGCTCGCTCCAGATCGAGAATCTGAAGAAGCCTTCTTGCCCGTTTCTCAATTTTTCAATCCCTCTGGGTATATCAAAAGAGTTTCTTTGAAAAACTCGGTGATGAATGCCCCTGCCTCGCGATGTACCTTTTCTCTGGGACAGCAGGGAGACTCCCGATGAAACGCCTTGACCATTTGCTTGCCCACTTCGGTGAGACGATTGGTGAACGAGTGATGGGAAATTTCTTTACGCATCACTTTGAGCCTTTTGATCCCGCTATTTTGGATTAAAAAATAAGCGTGCTCTTTGTGGGGCAGTACTTCATCGCCCACCGTGGCAATAAGGCCGATGGGCACTTTGATTTTACGCAAAGACTCTGGGGGAAAGGCAAACAGCGCCGGGCAAATCAGCACCATCGATCGGATCCGCCGATCGGAATAATCGAGCTCCGACTCATGGAAATCGACTTGCTGCAAAACCTTGGGATCTATTTTGAGTCTTTCTTGGCATTCGCGGATCGCAAGCTCTTTTGCATTTTTTGCCACCGCACCCGCTAAAGAAAGTCCCGTCATACCTCCGAGCGAGTAGCCGATGAAACCCACTTTCTCTAGGTCAATTTGATCGCCCCAATTGGGATCTTGTAGCAGGTGGTCGATCGCAAATGTGATATCTTTAGGCCTGTCCCAAAAGCGCAAATTGAGCAAAGGATTGTACGTAGACCCCGATCCGCCAAAATGTTCAACCGATGCGACAATATAGCCGTCTTTCACGAGTAAATCAGCGAGCCAGCTCCGGTCTCGCCGACTCCCCTGATGGCCGTGTGACATCACGATCAAAGGACAAGGCTTATTGAGGTGCGCCAGAGGCGCACCTCGCGCTTCGTGAGGGTGCACATACATCGGGTCATCGGAATGATCAAGATTGTCGACAGAAGCAGCCGGGTACCACAGCTCCACCCAGACAGGGCGCTGACGAGCCACGTCATAAAAATGGAGCGTCGTAACGCCGATAGCGTCTCGTTGGATCTCTTTGACCTGCGACATGGGCCAAAGCGACACGACACACAACATGATACAGGCTGTAAACCAAAGCCTAGAAAACGCCATCTTCCGCACGGGGAGAATACCACAACGTTTTTTTGAGATCAATTTAGATAAATCCTAGGCAGTCTATCGTGCCAGCCCGAGAGTGTGTCGTGTAGGGTCGTGTTCAGCTTCGCCGTTAATTCTTGCAGTGTGATAGAAACCGGCCCTGATGTCCCAATGAGAGTCACCTCATCGCCCACATATGCCTCATCTTGTCCGATGTCGACCATAAATTGGTCCATACAGATCGTCCCTGCGATGGGGTATTTTTTACCGCGGATGGCAACAGATGCCACATTGGACAGTCCCCTCCGGTATCCGTCCCCGTAGCCAACGGGCACCGTCACCACCCTTGTTTGTTGCGCCGTCCGATACGTGTGTCCATAACTAATCCCCGTATTCGGCAGTACCACTTTGAAATACGAAATCTTTGCCTTCAGCGCAAAGCAAGGCGCGATGTCTCCTCTTGGGTCGTCTCTGCCATCGGGATAATAGCCGTACGCGAGAAGGCCAGGCCTGACCATATCGAAATAAGCGTCGGGATAATACGCCACGCCCCCCGAATTGGCCAAATGCCACGTTTCTTCTCGGCCCACTTTTTTTTGCAACGCATAGAATGCATCGATCTGCTGCATAGCAAATGGATCGCCCGGGCGATCCGATGTAGCCAAGTGCGAGTAGACACCCACCACCTCCAAATGAGGTTCTTGCCTCAGCTCCCGGATCAACGAGACCGCGCTTTCAGGGCGCAGACCCGTCCGTTGCATCCCCGTATCGACCTCAATATGCACCTTACAAAGGCGCCCCGTTTGCCTGCAATAGCGAGAAACCAGCTCCGCCTTGAACCGCGAGCTAATTGAAAATTCGAGCTGTAGATCAATGAGGTCAGGAATTTGGTTCTCGTGGATCGCCCCGAATACGACGATCGGGATCGTCACGCCAGCATGTCGAAGTGCCGCCGCTTCACTTAAAAACGCCACACCCAACGCATCGACGCCCGCCTCAACGGCATTTTGCGCCATACGAATGAGGCCATGTCCATACGCATTGGCCTTCACAGGCAGACAAACGCGGGCGGAGCCCACCCTCGAGCGAATTGCCCGAATGTTTTTTTGGAATTGCCTGAGATTAACCTCGATCCATGCCGGATGATTTGACGGTCCCATGTCTGGAACATAGCACAAAAACGGAAAGAGTGGGATTCGAACCCACGGTACGTATTTCAACGTACACACGCTTTCGAGGCGTACTCCTTAAGCCACTCGGACATCTTTCCGGGGAGGAGCATACCGCAATCCTTAAAAATCGAGCAACTCACCTAAAATTTTAAACGGTCGCGTGCACGAGCTTAGCAAGCGTGCATAATGTAGGATTCTTGCTTTTAAACGCATGATACAGGGTTGTTCTGGGTATGTCATGTTCCTTGGCAAACTGAGTTTTATTTTTTGCACTAATATGAGCCTCTAGAATTTCGATGACACCCTCAGGGTCATTCTCCTTAAGACATTCCCACACAGCTTTTGAGATGAGCTCTTCATCCAAGAGGTCCTGAATTGGGTCATATTCACGAGGTTGTTTTCTGAACTTAACCATAGACCGGGTGTGTTGCATAACCCCATAAGTCAAGTCTTTCATCTCACAGCAAACTCAACGATATGAACGATTTAACGATACAACGATAAAATTTTTATGCGGCTTTGCCGCTTTCCTTTTACTTAT